>JAJRYU010000274.1 GCA_024275615.1 Planctomycetota bacterium | reverse complement strand
GGACCGGGTCATGGCGCTTTGTTTTTGGGCCGACGCCACAACATTGCCATCATGCTCAAGGGTCCAGCGCCCACTTAGCATTCCGTGCTTTTTGACTTGAAGGTAGAGCCCCGCAACTTCGATACTCCCCTCTTCTTTGGCCCAATTCACAGAAGTGACCGCCTGTCGACCATTATCAGTCAGGACAAAATCCCATGAACAGATTCCTTGGGGCTTGCACTCGATCAATTCTCTCTCCCTTTTGCCGGTAGATTAGGCAACGAACGCCTGCTTGGCCAAGCTCCCTGAAGAATTCGTTTCACACCTCTTCGAGGTCTCGATGGAACATTTTGAAAAATCCTAACCAAAAAAAAGAAATCGAGAGCATGAAGTCAATCATCCGCTGATCCGAAGGGCCGCAAAAAAAGCCGCGCCCAAGAACTCGGGCGTGGCTTCTGAAATTCTTCGGGCTCAACAAAGAGGCAGCTGACTACTCTTCGGCCATGGCCTTTTCCACGTCGTCGGTCAATGTGTGGTTTGTATAAACGTTTTGAACGTCGTCGTTGTCTTCCAATGCGTCAATAAGCCGTTGTATTTTTCGGGCTTGTTCGATGTCGGCAACTTCAATCATTACATTCGAAACTCTTTGGACTTCCGCCATCTCAAGTTTGAGACCAGCGGCTTCGAAAGCTTCTTTGACCTTGATGAAACTACTGGGAGATGTTGTCACTAAGAAATAGTCACCGTCCGGTTCCATGTCGTCAGCTTCAGCTTCCATCACGACTTCCATGATGTCATCTTCAGTCTTACCTTCGGGATCAATAAGGAAAAGAGCTTTCGACTCAAACATGTAGGAGACGCATCCCTGCTCGCCCATGTTGCCGCCAGCCTTTTCGAATATCTTCTTAACTTCGGGAGCTGTTCGATTTCGGTTGTCGGTCAAGACTTCGGCGAGAACAGCAACACCGCCATTCCCGTAACCCTCGTACATGAGCTCTTCAAAGATCGCGCCTTCGGTTCCGATTCCCGCGCCCTTGTCGATATTGCGCTGAATGACATCTTTGGTCATGTTGGCCGAACGTGCCAATTCAAAGACCAAACGGAGGCCTGGATTCGTGTTGATATCGGGACCGCCCAAACGAGACTCAACAATGAGTTTGCGAGCAATCTTCGAGAAGATTTTTGCACGTTTCTTGTCAACCGCATCTTTGCGGTGTTTGATGTTTGCTGAATGTGAATGGCCAGCCATAATTTGCTCCTGGGACGCTATCGTTCGGCAACTTAGCAAAGCGCCCCCTGAGGCTCAACGACGGCCCGGAACCACCGGAGGGCAGGCAATATCGGCCCTTTTGTACGCTCTCAGTTCTTGAACCAGATCGTTAGTCGGACATTCCTGGGGAAGCCGAAGAAATGCGACAAGCGTAATCACAGAAAATCGTTATGTTAGCGACAAGCCACCTCTTTGAACGAATAGGACAAGTCGTAATCACCCATGCAATTCCGCGGATTTGAACTCTACCCATTCCAGGCTGAAGCCATCGAAGGTGTCCAAGAAGGACGCAGTGTCATCGTTTCGGCCCCTACCGGTGCTGGCAAGACGATTGTTGCCGAATATGCCATTGAGCAGAGCATTCAGCGCAATCGGCGTGTCGTTTACACGTCCCCCATCAAGGCACTGTCAAACCAGAAGTATCGCGAGTTCAAGGAGCGCTACGGCGACAAGGTCGGCATTATGACCGGCGACGTCACCATAAACCCGGACGCCCTCATCTTGGTCATGACGACAGAGATCTTTCGGAACACAATTTTTGAGGATGAAAGCCGGTTGCACGGAATCGATTGGCTGATTTTTGACGAAGTCCATTACCTGGGCGACCCGGACCGTGGTTCAGTCTGGGAAGAAAGCATTATTTTTGCACCGACAAATGTTCGCTTTATCGCTTTGTCGGCCACAGTCGGCAACTTGAAAGAACTCCAGAACTGGATGTCGGAGGTCCGCAAGACAACAGTCGACATGGTCCACACCGATGAAAGACCTGTCCCCCAACACCGCCTCCTTTTTCTTCCGGAAGACGGCATTTTCGAAGTGAAAGAGCTCAAGGAAAAGCTCGGCCGCGCCAAGAGCGAATTGAAAAAGCTGGGCAAAGGTGGCAGACGAGCCAAGGGCCGTCCCAATCGCCATCATCAACCCCGTGGTCATGACGTCGTTCGTCTCTTGGTCAAGGACAAGAAGACTCCCATTCTATACTTCTGTTTCAGCAGAAAGAAATGCGAGAGTTTGGCCCGCCGCTACCAGCGTCTGCCAAGTCTGTTGACACGAAGCGAGCAAGACCATATTGGCGGCATGTTTGATGAGCTGATAGACAAATATGGCATCGGCGATCATCCAGCTTGTCGAACAATGCGTGGCGGTGTCACAAGAGGAATTCTCTACCATCACGCTGGTGTCTTGCCGATTTTCAAGGATGTCATTGAGCGCCTATTTACTACGGGTCTCGTAAAGATCCTCTTCGCAACAGAAACGTTCGCTCTCGGCGTCAACATGCCGGCTCGATGCGTCATTTTCGATTCACTGAGCAAATACAACGGAGTCGAAGTTGTTCCGCTTCGGCCGTTGGACTACCGCCAAATGGCTGGCCGAGCGGGACGCCAAGGAATCGATGAGGCTGGAGATGTTGTCGCAATCCTCGATCCATCATTTGACACGCCCAAAGGTGTGCGCGAAATCCTCCACAAGAAACCAGGAGATGTAGTAAGTCAATTCCTTCTGGGTTACTCAACAACCCTTCATCTGATCAGATTGATGGGTCCCGATATCAGCGCTGCAGTTGCAAAGAGTTTTGCCGCGTTTCAGGCCGGTTCGGCGAAGAAACCACTGAGAGATCTCGAATGCAAACTACAAGTATTGACAGACAGGCATTACCTCAGCGATGGTCAACTGACTGGCAAGGGCCAGTTCTGTACCAAGCTCGCCGGGTTTGAGATTCAATTGACCGAATTGTATTGGGAAGGATGTTTCGAGGACTTAGACCCCATCCAATGCGCAATTATCTGTGCAGCGATCATTCACCAATCGAGACCCAGAGACACGTCAGCAAGGTTAGAAATCAATCCTATCCCTCGTCCCATCGTGAACAAGACAAGGAAGAGGCTCAGGGAATTCCGTAAGGCCGAGGTCGCGGCAGGATTTGAACCCATCGTCAATCTCTTGGATTTCGGCCTAGCCGCTCCCCTCAACGCCTGGCTAACCGGCTCGACACTCCCAGATCTCCAGCGCTGGACTAGCATGCAAGAAGGCGACTTGGTGCGAGCGTTCCGCTTGACCGTCCAAGTCTTGCGACAATTGGCCTGGGCTCTACCAAAAGACAACAGTGTTGCTGAGAATTGCCGAGCGGCAATCCTCTTGATCAACCGCAATGAAGTAGATGCCGAGGCTCAGCTCAACACTAATTAGCTGCTTTCTTGGGTAGGAAGAAACCCTTGGGGAACTTCGGATTGACGACGAGATCTTCAATCTTGAAATTGACCTTTGGCAGCGCTCCCATGTAGTCAAGACGTTTGAGACGCGAAAGAACCAAGAGACCGTCCTTGGTGAGGTACTCGTACTCTTCTTCTCGCGTCTTTACACTTTGAGACTCTTGTTCAACACCGACCCACAAGTTCTTTCCTCCGTGTTTCTCACGTTTGGAAAAAGAAAAGCGGGAGATGAAGCGGTCGCCCTTGGCGGTGATTTGGATCAATTCTCGTGGCAATCCGCCGACGATCCTGAGGACTAGTTCGGAGTACGAACGTTTCCGATCAGGATGCATGGTAATCTTGTACTCTCGCTTGTTGTTGACGTACCGAACTTTGACTTTCTTGAGATGTTTGGCGTATTTCTTGTGGAGAGGCAGCCCAACTATGAGATGAAGCGCCATGCCCTTGAGTTCGGTCTGCCACGCTTGCAGGACCTTCTTGCCATCCTTCGTCGCCAGAATCTCGGGCAGGTTACTCGCGGCATCGCCCTTGGCATCGACGAGATCTACCCGCCAGTTCTTGGGAGCTTGCCAAGAAACCGCCATGTAAAGCCCCTTGAGCGGGCCATCAAACGTCCCGGTGCCGTGGTCAATGGACATACGAAACCGAAAACTCTTCAGGCCGTTTTCGCAGGCATAGTAAATCCGCTGGTCGACTGCCTTCAACAACTCCTCAGCATCAAGCTCCGATGATTTTTTTGTCGTGGGTTTCGGCGTCACTTGGGCGAGGGCACTCGAAACTACGATGAGAGCAACAAGAACAATCCGAATCACAATGTCTCCTCCAAGTCCTTTCAAGACCAACGAATGCTTATGAAGGTTAGCAACTGGGGGCCAGAAAGCTCGATTGCTGCAGTTTTGAAGAGGGAAGAGCGAGCGAAGCTGCTCGATTAGTTCTTGGATGTACTAATCAATGTTGGTCCCGCCGTGGCATTGGGGTGTGACCAATAAATGGCACCGTTGCCGACATCAATTCTGATTTGATCACTGAGATCACCGGTTTTCAAATCTCGGATGTTCAGAAAGTAGATACCAGATGCCAGATTGGTAAAGCTAAATCGCCCCTGTGGATCTGGGCGCACTGAAAGCTGAGAACCGGTGATGGAAGGGTCTAAGCCCTCCTTGTCCAGTGTCACATAGCCCTTAGCGATCGGCATGCCATTCTTGCCAATGACCTGGCCTTCGAAACGTGTCGGGGCCTCGAGCTGAAATTCTACAAGAGCCAGTTCCCCGCTATTTTCACTCGCAGGTACCAAACCCCCTGATTCCGAGGTTGTCTCAGCACGCACAACATTCTCCTCCACACCGAACGCATAAGCTTGGTGGTAGAGGAAAGCTGTGTAGTTCAACATCGGATCCAAACCTGATATCTCGAATTCACCGTTCTCATCGGTAATAGCCGTGATCTGTTCCATATCAGCTGAAGTCGATTCCAACTCACTTTCGAAAGTGACTTGAACACCAGCTAAGAACAAGTCGTCGCCGTTACGCGCACGAACACGACCACGGAAAATGCGAGATTCATGCAGTTGTACCGTTGTTTTCTCAGCGTTGCCTTTTGCTCGTTTTTGGACACGCGTTCGACCTGTGCTGCTTCCATGTCGCACGATGACCATGTAAGACGCATCAGGAGTCAGACATCTGAAATCTGCGGTCCCGGTGGCAGTGGTAATCAAGGTGCCGCACCTGAGGGCTGTGTCCAGCTCAATCAGTGACACAACGGCGCCTTGGGCGGGAGAACCGTTGGAACTAAGCACACTTACTTCAAGACGATCGCCAGCTTCGAGATAAAAATTTTGCTGATAAGCAATTCGGCCTGCCATCTGGATGCGGTGCTCGACCTGCCGCCGATATTGAGAGTCGTTGATTCTCAAAGTGGCTGAAGTCGGAGTCACGTCTGAGAATCGGTAAAAACCGTTGATGTCGGTTTTTACGACTTTCTCATCCATGGCGTCATGCCGGAGTCTCACGTCAATTCCAGGAAGCGCCACACCCTCGGAATCAAACACGGTACCGACAATGCTCGACTTGCGAGTCAGTTTTATGAGGCGACTGCCAGGATGGTGAAGGCGATAGCGTTTCGAAGCATAGCCCGGCACATGCACCTGAATCTCAAAGCGACTGTGGCGGCTATCAGTAAAAGCGAAATCGCCGTTTTTGTCAGTCTTCTGTTCAGTGCGACTCAGCTCATTCAACAGAGCCTCAGATTTGCGCGCGTTCACATTGAGGCTGCTGCGCTCGATAAGTTCAAGACGCGCATTCGGGACAGGCAAGCCCTCTTCATCGACAACCGTGATATTGTAGGCGGAATCATGGAAATCTGAAGCCAGTGCCAAATCGTGTGGCACTTGCTCGCCAATGTTCTCGGAAGTCTGACTTAGAATCGCATGGGGCGTGACGTTGATGGGAATACGGCGAGGGGAATCTTGTACCCCGGAAGCCGAGACCTCTGCCCAAACCGATTGACTGAATATGGGGAACTCGTCATTGCCTTGGTCGCCAAGTTGCGACACAGCGTAAGCCAACCCCATTGCGAGAAGCAAACCGGGTAACACGACAACGAGTTTTTCACTCATCTTGCGTTGCATTGACTCTTTAACTCTCGCGTGAGCGAGAACATTCAATCTGCCATGCAGCAGAAACAAAAAAACAAGCCCACTGTGGGCAAAAGCCCAAGAACACCAAACTCACTTAGCTTTAATAGAAGTCGTAGCTAAGTCCTTTTCGGCATTTCCAGCTCCCAAGCACAACATCACCACGCATTTCTCTCGGCAGTTTAGTGCGCGCATTTGCGTCGTCACATCGAGCGACAAGTGAAATCATACAAGTCCAGCCCCACATTCGTCCACGGAGAAGCGGCCGATTTCAATGTTTTCTACAAGAAATCGGTCCTTCACAGCATGTCGTTACGTCACGGTCGTGGAATAATAACCCAGTGCCCCTTAAGTGCCACACCCCTTCATGCATAGTAAACTGTTCAAGAACAACATCTTAAAACAGCTTATGAAGATTCGGAGAGGCCTTGCATGTTCGGCTTTTCCCTGGTGACCTTGCGGCGATGGGCAACAAAAAAACCGGGCCGAAACCCGGTTTAAAATCGATTTATCTTCCCAGATTGGGAGAGAATTGAGACATCTTAGAATGGGATATCATCGTCATCCATGGGTGCTGGAGAAGCTGGGGGACCACTGCGGCTTCCACTTTGAGGTCCACTGTCGCCATAACCACTGCCCTGTCCAGCACTTTCGCCACCATAGCTGCCCTGGGAAGCAGCGGCAGATCGATACTCACCACCTCCACCACGACTACTGGCGCCGTCTTGGCGACCGCCCAAGAATTGAAAATTCTCAATGACAACCTTCAACTTGCTTCGCTTTTGCCCGTCTTGAGTCTCCCAACTCTGAAAGTCCAATCGGCCTTCAATAAAGATGGGCTTCCCTTTTTG
Source organism: Planctomycetota bacterium (assembly GCA_024275615.1). Taxonomy (GTDB): domain Bacteria; phylum Planctomycetota; family DRQF01; genus S139-23. The sequence goes on along the minus strand of JAJRYU010000274.1, from coordinate 2,874 downwards.
CATGTACTTGGCGATTGTCTCTGCCTGCGGGCCAAATGACGAACAATCCACAAAACACGTCTGCTCTTTCTTTTCACCACTTTGGCGGTCAGTCCACCGGCGGTTGACGGCCAAGCCGATTTCGCAAACCGGGCGGCCACTGGGCAGATAACGCAGCTCTGGATCTCTGGTGAGATTTCCCATCAACATGACTTTGTTCAGATTTGCCATAACTATTCTCTTCTCTTTCTTTCTGGTCGTCAGCAGAGCTCTCAGCTTTGAATCAGGCCGATACTGGCATCCGGGACTGAAGTTCAGTTTTCAGCGCCCTTTGTCGAAATAGGGATGTGACCCTGCTGTTGCCCCGTATTTAGGGGTTTCCGGGGACAGGTCTGACGAGACATCTTTGCGAGATTACCACCATGGTCAACCCCATGAAAACAGAACGTCGTGCCCATCCTCGCATGACTGTCCATGTGCCGATGAACGGCACACAAGATCAAAGCAAGCTAACTTGCTATCTGAAAGACATTTCCCGCGTTGGCGCCGCCGCCATCGTGAACCAAAAAATGGGCGAAATGTCCCTGGTTTTGGTTGAAGCCACCCTGGGTGGAGGCGACTTGCCTATCGTTGAATTGGCGGAAGAAGCCCTCGTCGTCCGTTGCGATCCGAAAGAAGATGGGCAGTTCGAAATCGGCCTTTTCTTTCACAATATGGTTCCCGAACTACGCGACGCCATCGATTACTACATTGATCAAGCCATGTTGCTGACGATTTAGTCGTCTCCGAAAGGCTCTCCGCTTTCTTCTTCTGACGACGCTGAAACTCGATGTAGACCGGAAAATCTTTCTGGCCAGACATTTTTCGTGTGGCAAAAAACGCGATCCAGCCCAGCATAATCTGGCAGATAGGCATTGAGAGCATCGGCTGAAAGCTCCGCAGCATACTTGGCAAGCTTGGCTCCGGTGCCGTCGGCGAGTTCGAGGACAATCCCGCCTTTTTCCGTCAATAGCCCCCGCCCTTCTGACAGGATTCGGCGGTGAAACGAAAGTCCATCTTCGGGACAAAAAAGCGCCTCCGGAGGTTCAAAATCGGCCACATCCCGGGGCAAATCTGTCATCTCATCGCGCCGGATGTAGGGCGGATTGCTGATAATGAGATCAATGCCTTGACCCCACGCCGGCTGCGCAGGGAGCGCAGAAAAAACATCACTTTTTGCGCAAATGAATCGATCGGCGAGCCCCAAGTGGCGGGCGTTTTCCAGAGCGCAATCGAGAGCCTTCTCGGAAATATCAAACCCGAGCGCAACGGCTTCGGGGTGTTTATGAAGCAAGGAAAGTGAAATGCAACCCGAACCCACTCCCACCTCAATAAAACGAGGGTGTTCAATGCCGGAAAGGAATGTCGAGCCCGCTTGGACAACGTGTTCGGTCTCTGGTCTGGGAATGAGTATCCCTGGAGCAACTTTGAATGTGAGATCAAGGAAGTCCTTTTCACCCAGAATATAGGCGACGGGTTCGTGGCGGAGGCGGCGCTTGATGAAATCGCGAAACACCCCACGCTGGCGATCATCAATGGGCATGTCAAACCGGGTGTAGAGTTCGAGTCGCTCGACCCCCAAAACGTGGGCGAGCAGAAGATCAGACTCCAAACGTGGTGATTCGAAACCACGCTTGCAGAGAACTTCTGCTCCCGACTTGGCCAGCTCAACCGTAGTCCAGCGTTTATCGTTCATTTGTACGGTGAGATGGATTACACCTTTGTGTCGTCCTGTTCCCCAACGATTTCTTTGTCGTCATCGTCCTTCTTATCGCTGGAAGCTCCGGCGGCGCGTGCCTCGCGCGCCAGGCGACGAGCTTCTTTGGGATCTTCCTTGGGTTTCGCGTTCTTGAATGCGGTGAAGAAGGAAATCAGCATGAAAAACGTCAGGCTCAAGGTTGCGATCCAAGTCATGTGGAATCCAGATCCAAAGCTGTTCCAGGCAGTGGTTGCCATGAAACGAGTGGGATCAGCGCCGGGTTTGTTGTCCGTATCGGATGCCAAAAGCATGCCGGAGAACGGTGCCCCCAGTACATTGCCCGCAGTAAGCGGGAAGATTTTCTCGGGATCGGATACGGCCGCCATACGATCCATCAACAGTTGCTTATATTTGGCAGCTGCCCCGGCTGGCAGTTCTGGCATTGAATCCATCTCTTGCTGAATAGCAACCTTGTGGTGCAACCTCAGTTCCACACTGGTCGCCTTAACGTCTTTAAAGTGAACAAGTAGAAAGACGATCGCCAAGATTTCGATGGAGAGGATGGGCCACAACGTCAATCGACGCCCCTTGATGCTGGCGATGGAACTCCAAATCGCTCCCACTGAGCAAACCATCATGATGAGCTGCCAGATGGTGTAGCCTTCATTGCCGAAGACCCCATTCCATGGCAAGACGGCACCAATAAAGAACGCCACGCTTACCCACAGAAAGAAATAGAACTGGTTGTAGACCTGTCCCGTATAGATGTGCGAATAGGTCACATCGAAGACGGGCTGTGGTTCAGGCATTTCCGGGGCATTTTCGAATTGATCAGACATCTATTGCTTCTCCTTATTCCTCGAGACTCTCGAGTTTCAGCTCCTTGTCGTGTTCCATCAAGGGCTCAATTACCGGGTCCAGTTCCCCCTGTAGGATCTTTTCCAAACTGTAAAGGCTCAGACCAATACGGTGATCCGTGAGGCGGTTCTGGGGAAAATTGTAGGTACGTATGCGTTGACTGCGATCTCCCGAGCCAATCAAAGCCTTGCGTTTCGAACTTCGGGCTTCACTACGCTTTCTTGATTCCAATTCATACAATTTGGCGGCGAGAATGCGAAGAGCTTTGGCCTTGTTTTTGTGCTGGGACTTTTCGTCCT
>JAJRYU010000273.1 GCA_024275615.1 Planctomycetota bacterium | reverse complement strand
TTCGATGTGCTTGTTGTTCCTTCGATTTGGTGGGAGAACTCACCTCTTGTGATTCATGAGGCTTTTGCTGCTGGCATTCCGGTGGTTTGCTCGGATGTGGGCGGCATGCGAGAACTGGTTGACCACGGCAAATCTGGATTGCATTTTAAGGCTGGTTCTGCCGTTGACTTGGCAGCTTGTCTGGCCCATTTGCAACAAGATCGCTCGGCTTTGGACAAACTCCGTCGAGGAGTTCCAAAACTCAAGGACATGAAAACGGATGCTGCCTTCCACGACCAACTCTTCGAAGCCGTCTTGGAACACTACGCTGAATTGGAACGCGCCGCTGAAGCTGAAGACGCTGACAACGTTTTTCAAGATCTTGCCGAATAACTTGGGCGAGTGGGGCGTCAAACAATTTTCAGTGGCAGTTTCGATTCCGGACTATTTCTTGAATTAATTCCAGACCCAGCTGTGATAACCGGAAAAGATCTCGGATGCCTTGTGGCACCTGTGCTACGATCCCATCCGGCTATGGTTGTGGAGGGCATGTCCCATGGAAAATGAGTCTCAGAATTCGGACGTGGCAAAACGTCTTACCGAACGATTTCGGAAACTCCTTGATCGAGCTGTCTTGCTCGATCGATTGAGCCGAAGTCTGTTTTGGGGCTTGCTCCTCGTCGGTGTGTGGTTCTTGCTCACTCGCCGCTTGGTTCCTGATTGGAACGACGCTTTTCCCTGGCTGTTGTTGGCAGCAGGCATGGTGATCTTGGGCGTCTCATTCCTTCGATTTAGCCGGGCCAGATGGAGCGCCGAAGATGCTGCCATTGTGGCCGACCAGACCTTAGGCGCTCAAGGTCTCTGTTTGGCCATGTACGAAGTTCCGGATCCCCACTGGGAACCTTGGCTACAGACCCAGTCTCAGAACTTGGAGTGGCCACGGCCGGATTGGAATCGCGCTCTTTCTCGGTTGATTTTTCCCTTTCTTTTTGCCTCATTGGCAGCTCTTGTGCCTCTCGCCGCCACCGATTTTGCGCGACCCCATGTTGGCGGCGGGGAAATTGTCGAGCGACTCCAACGCAAATTGGAAGTGATGGCTGAAGAGAATCTCATTGCTGCAGAAAGGCGAGAGGATCTCGAAAAGGAAGTAAAGAAACTACGCAAATCTGTTCAACGTGGCGAGTTTTCAGCCTCCGAATGGGAAGCTGCCGACCACTTACGCAAAACTTTTGAGGGGGAGTTGAGCGAAGCAGTCAAGACGATGATGAACGCGGCTCGCCAGAGCCACCTCCAAGAGCGCCAAAGCGATAGGAATGAAAAACCGCAAGAGCTGTCGCCGGAATTGACCAAGGCACTGGCGGCTCTGAGTGCCAGTGGTCTTTCTATCGACTTAGATGCTCTTCAGGAAAAATTTGGTGACTCGGAAGAAATGGCGGCTGCGATGGCAAAGTTGCGGCGTGCGCTCGAAGAGCAACTCAAGGATCTGAAACTGGCGGGGTGGGTTGACGAAGAGCTCTTGAAGGAATTCGCCAAAGTCGCTGGCGGGACCTGAGAAAGCACAAAACCTGGCCCAGTTTCGGGCCAAGGAATCTCCCGTGGACCTGGTGTTGCGCTCCTGAATGGCGAAGGTGAAACGAAGGCTTTGAAGGAGCGGCTCAGAAGAGAACGACTAAAATCGCAATCTCCTGGACGGGACCCGGGCGCAAAATTGAGTGAGAGCATGGGGGCTCCAGAGGCGAAACCGGATGAAGTTGCCTTGCGAAGCCAAGCTCGAGGATTCTCGGACACAAAACAGGGCGTTAGTCACAAGCAACGGATTGCACCGAGACATCGTGGTGTGGTGAAGAGATATTTTGGTCGGAAGAAGGACAAAGGTAACAATTAATGAGCCATGCCCCGGACAGTGGTCCTCTCCCAAGCCCTGAGACGATTCGTGCTTGCGAAGCGAGCTTAGCGGGTTTGCGCGCTGGTTTAGGGCGCGTTCTGATTGGTCAAGATCAAGTCATTGAATCGACCATGATTGCGCTTTTGTCTCGCGGCCACGTCCTTCTTGAGGGACTACCGGGACTTGGCAAGACCGAATTGGTCAAGGGGTTGGCGCAGCTTCTCGACTTGGATTTTCGACGAGTCCAATTTACGCCGGATCTTCTGCCTGGTGATATCACCGGCACCAACATTCTCGAGGAAAACCAAAGCGGCAAGCGCGAGCTTGTTTTTCGCCGGGGGCCAATCTTCGGCAACCTTGTTTTGGCCGATGAGATCAACCGTGCCTCGCCGAAGACACAAGCGGCCATGCTTGAGGCCATGCAAGAACGGCGCGTCACGGTTTTTGGTCAAACGCGAGACTTGCCGGACCCATTCTTTGTCCTCGCCACACAGAACCCTATCGAGTTAGAAGGGACCTATCCTCTACCGGAGGCCCAACTGGATCGATTCTTGTTCAAGATACTAATCAAGGGAATCAATGAGAATGCCCTCAGCGAAATCCTCATGAAGAGAGTGAGAGGATTGGCACCTGAGCAACCCGCGCTTCTTGGCCCCAATGATCTGCAACAGCTTTTTGCAACCTGTGACCGCATCCATCTGCCTCAAGCTGTGGCTTATTACATCGCACGTTTGGTCAAAGCGAGTGATCCAACCAGCAACAATGCCACAACTATGGTCAAGCGTTTCGTCCGCTTTGGTGGGTCACCTCGGGCCGCCATCGGAATGGCAGCAGCAGGGCGAGCTATGGCGCTCATGAACGGCAGGCCAGCAGTGGGATTCGACGACATAATTGCCGTGACGCCGGCGATTTTGAGGCACCGTCTTGTGCTTTCCTATGAGGCAGGGCTTGAGCATGTTGATGCCGACGCTGTTATCGCCGATCTTGTTGCTGGCATCGAGCGTATTTCCCGCAAGGCCGAAGCCATTGAGGGGCAAGACTAATGGGTTTACGTTTTTGGCTTTGGCTCGGGCTTACTTTCTGCTTTTTGGCGCCGCTTTCGGTGGCCCAAATCGACACGAGGCCAGATGATGTTCGCGTCGAGATCGATCTTCCGCTCGGCGAATTGCCCATGCAAACCGGTTTTTCTGCCGTTGTCTTTGAATTGAGCAATCCGACTGACCGCGAACGATTCATTTCATTGCTAGTACGGAATTGGAGCGCACAGAGTCAGTCCGAGCAGTCAGTACGCTTGGGGGCCCGTGAGGAGGCGCGAATAGAATTGCCCATTCCCATCTCGGTTGCGAACGCCAATCTCCATTTTTCGGTGTATGAAGGTGAACGGCAGATTGCTAACGAGAGTGGCCAACAGAGGAGATTCACCGGTCGTCGCTACTACAGCGCAGCAAGATCGGTCATTCAGGAATTTGCCGTCTTGGCAGTGAGCAACAGCGAAGGCTTGACAAGAGATTTCAAGGCTCGGCTTACGCCACCCAATAGACGGACCGATGACTACGAGATCCAGATCCGTGGAGTTCAGCCGTTACAGTTGCCTGCTAAATGGCAGAGTCTCATGGGCGTGGATTTCATAGTTGTCGACACCTCTAGTTGGCAACAGCTGGATTCCAATCAGCAGACTGCCTTGGAACGTTATGTGTCGATGGGAGGGATCTTGCTCTTGCACGATATTTCTGGAAGTGCCAGATCGGAGATAAGAAGGCGCTTTCCCAACGGGACCGCAAGTCAAGATGCCACGATCTGGCACCTGGGTGCTGGGTTCTTGGCGACGTGGAAGGGGGATTTTCTCGAGTCATCTGACGAGGAGCCTTGGAGGCGGTTGTTCAGGAGCCTCGAGAATGCCGGTGTGACCGCTCCATCTGCCCGTTCTCGATTCGGGAAATTTGGGAAGGCGCCGTTCTTGGCGCCGATTCCGGGTTTTGGGACGGTGGATGCTTCCCGTTTTGCCATGGTGATCTTGCTTTTTGCCATCGTCGTCGGACCGATCAATTTCTTTGTCCTCAATCGCAAGAATCGACGGACGTGGGCTCTTTGGACGATTCCTTGCATTTCTGGCATCGCCTTCTTGGGGCTCGTCGGTTATTCCCTTGTCTCTGAGGGTATTGACACCAAGGTCATTCCGCGCAGCATGACGTTCCTTGACCAAGAAACTCAGGTGGCCAGCAGTTTTGATCGTTTGGCGTACTACGCCAATTTGGCTCCAGGCCGACTGCGCTTTGACGCCAATGTCGCCATCGCCGAAGCGAAGCGACCATTTGATCCCTATAGATATCGTCGAGTCAGGCGAGCTGATCTGTCAATCGATTGGAGTGACGGTCTCACACTCAATGAAGGTTGGCTCCCAGTACGCACACCGACGCAGATCTTTGCGTCACACCAAGAGCCTTTCCGGCAGCGCGTGGACTTTCGTGTAGAAGCCGATGGGAAAGTCTCAATCTACAATGGTTTTGACAATGACATTGAGGCCATCCTGTATCGAGATACCCAAAACAAAACCTGGCTGGCTGAGAATGTGAAAGCAGGGCAAACAGGTCTGGCGTCTGTGGTGAAAACGAAACCCACGACTTTTGTCTACGCGCGGATTTCTGAGGCTCTTCTCACCACTTGGCCACGTAGTCGCCTTTCCCGAGTCAATACTCTGAGACCTGGGTCATACCTCGCTATCACCGATGGCAGCATAAACCCTTGCTACGGTGGTGAGGGGTTTACCATCATGAAGGGTGTGGCTTTGGTCTATGGACGTTGTGGGAAGACAAACAAATGAGTTTGGTGGAAATCAAGAATCTCACCCGCCGCTTCGATGATGTGGAAGCTGTATCGCAGGTGAGCCTGGCCTTTGACAAAGGTATGATCTACGGTTTTATCGGCCCCAATGGCGCCGGAAAAACGACGACCATGCGCATTCTTGCCACGCTCGATGTGCCCACCTCTGGTGATGCCTGGGTCGCAGGACACTCGGTGATTCAGTATCCGGACAAGGTCAGGGGTCGGATCGGATACATGCCTGATTATTATGGCACGTATGCTCACACAGACATCATCGACTACTTGGAATTCTTCGGTCGTAGCTACGAGTTGCGCGGCAAAGAACTGCGCCGACGCATCGACGGCGTCATCGACTTCACAGGTTTAGGGAAGATTGGTGGCAAGTATATTGACACCTTGAGCAAGGGAATGAAGCAGCGTTTGGCCTTGGCCAGACTCTTGCTTCATGATCCGGACGTACTCATTCTCGACGAACCAGCTGCTGGTTTGGATCCCCGGGCTCGCATCGAATTTCGCGAGTTACTCAAGCTACTCAAGGACGAAGGCAAAGCTGTTCTCATCTCATCTCATATTTTGACAGAACTCTCGGAGATGGTGGATTCCTGCGCCATCATCGAGAAGGGGCGCATCGTGTGCCATGGCAGTGTCGACGAAGTGAGGGAAAGAGCTCGTCATGAGGCCGGTTCTCAGTTCAAGGTAACGATTGAATTATTGGAGCCCTTGGAGAAAGCAGAGAGTTGTCTTCTTGAGTGTCCATTTGTCCGCCGAGTATTTGGCGGAGAGCGCCATTTTACCGTCGAAATCGAAGGTAGCCGACGTGAGGCGGCCTCCTTGCTCCAGCGTTTGGTGGCCGATGGCATGCCGATCCTAAACTATCGCGTGGTGGAGTCTGACCTAGAAGATGTCTTTATGAGTTTGACCAAAGGAGAGGTTCAGTGAGCACCGCACTTTCACGTCCTGAATCCAAATTCTTGGACAGGCTCAATCCTCTGCTGGTGAAGGAGATCCGCCAAGCTCTAAAGGGCCGCATGTTCCATGTCTGGTTCTTCTTGATTCTTGCCGGCGCCACGGTCATTGCGCTGATCGCCGCGACCCAAGCCAATCCGAAAGACAACCAATTTCAACAGTTGGGATTGGAGTATTTCGCCATCTACATTGGTTGCTTGAGTGTGGCGTCGATGGCCCTTGTGCCAGTCTCGGCCTATTTTGGGCTCGGCCAAGAAATCGAAGATGGATCCATGGAACTCCTGCTGATCACGGGAATGCCCCCTGGGCAGATCATTCGTGGGAAAGTCGTCTCAACTCTAGCGCAGGTTTTTGTTCATTTTTCTGTCTTCGTTCCCTTCGTGGCCTTCTGTTATCTGCTTCGCGGCATCGACATCATCAGCATCATATTCTGTCTGGTTCTTGCCATGTTGGCTTCGATATTGGCCACAACTTTGGCGGTAGCTTCGGCGACGTTAGTCACTGGGCGCTTGGTGCGCTTTCTCGTCGGCGCAGCGCTTGGCCTGATCCTCCTTATTGGTGCTATTACTTCAGGAACGGCAGCCTACAGTCTTGTCCAGTTTCAAGGTGCTACCGAGTTGCTTAGTGGATTTGACCACACTAAAGGCCGCCTCGTTTGGTCCTTGATGATCTTTCTCTATCTCGCCTCGTTGCTTCTGGCCTATGTCATTGCGCGCACAAGGTTGGCC
>JAJRYU010000272.1 GCA_024275615.1 Planctomycetota bacterium | reverse complement strand
GGTTTTTGTTTGTTGCTGTCGAATTTGACGATTGCTCAGACCGGAGTTGAAGATCTCGTTATTGACACGTCAGTGAGTAGGTCGGCCTATCTTCTTGAAGAGCTGGTGGAGAAGTCAAAGGCGGACCACTTGTCCGCGCGCAGTGCGGTGGCGTCCGATGTCGAGAAAATGAAGAGAATCAATAAGCTGCGCATGAAGGTCGCAACCAAAGAAAAGGCCCTCAAAACCTCAAGGAAAAGAGAGTTCAAGCTCGCCCAAAAAAGACGAAAAGCGGTCAGCAAGTTCTATGATTTTCCAAGTATGTTTCGAGGTCTCGACAACGGCCTGAGACGCTTGGAGAAAGCCGTGCGGGCCCATGAGGCGGCTCGTGACAAATGCCTGAAGACTCATGCTCTCAGAGACGTTGGCTTGGCGCGATTGCAAACCCAAACGAAGCAGGCTCGTGTCGAAGCATCTTTCTCGAAGCTCATGAAGCGGCCTAATGAAGTCGCTATCAAAGTTGCAAATGAGCTATCGGTAAAACTGAAGAAACTCGAAGACTCCGTGCTTGAAAAGAACAAGAACTATGAGATCGCGGGACGTCGCTACGAGGATGCGAAAGAAGATTTTCTCATGAAGATTCTGCCGCAACTAACGCTCATGACGGGATTCAAAAAAATCGACCCAACTAGGGAGCCCCCATCGCTCCAACCGGTCTTGGACTATGTGAATGGAATGGACGCTTACAACAAGAAGACGGCGGATTTCAAGTTTGATTCTTTCGTTGTGGAGAAAAAGCGAAAGGAAATGCAATCCTCTTTGAAGGTGACGAGGAAAGAGGAAAGCCTGCGGAAGAGGCTGCTGAGGAATGTCCTCAAGCTTCAGAAACTACGTCGTAAGCATCTCGAAATGACTGAGAAGGAAAAAGGCAGAGTTCGCTTCGCTGGCGAATAAGGGGCTGGCCTGAAGTCACGCCAACAAAAGACAATCCCGACACCGTTCGGGCGGTATCGGGATTGTGTTGCATTGAGTCTTTTCGGTCTATGGGAGAACGGTAAAGAAAGCCGTGTCTGTAAGGGCGATGCCGAAACCCGGGATGGGCAGAGTTGTCACGGGATCAATGAGGGGAATGGGGTCGGTGACTACCCATTGAGCGAAGAACTGAATGCCCGCGTAGAAGGGGTTGTTGGCAATGCCAGTTGTTACCGATCCGTAGCCAGAACCATGAACGCCGACTGTGCCATTCAAGGTGATCTGGTGAATGAAAGGTTGCAAAGGACCAGAGCCGACACCGAGAGGGACAAAACCGAACAAGGTCTCGCCTAAGGTGTTCGGGCTGCCAGCCAGCAAGAAGGCATCCATGCCCCCCCAAGCGCCGCTCACGCCGATGGTGAAAAAGGGATGCTGCAAGTTGGCCGGTTGAACAGCAATAATGTTGGGCAAACTGTCTGTAGAGTCGGTGAATCCGTTAGGAATGATGAGGGGCAGACCAACTCCCGTTTCACTGCGCAGGGTTGGTCGCGAGAATACGCCGGTCTCGTTGGCAACGCGCGCATCGGTAAGGCCGTTGACCATGAAGTCTTCCAAAGCAATACGTTCGTTGAGAGTCAAGACCAAGAATTGCATTTGGGGATCGATGTTCTGAGTGAAGATGCCACCAAGAGAGTAGAAGGCGATGACTTGACCCAAGCTTGAACCAAGTGTGTCGCCGTTATGAAAAAGGCGCCCTGAACCTGTGTTCTTTAGGCCGACGTTACGGAGAGATGGCGTCTTCATCCGCCCCAGGTCACTTGCTAATCCAGTCACAGCCATGCGGCCAACGTCGGTGTTGGGGTCCGTGAGGCCGATATTGTGGAATTGGTCATCCGAAAACAGGGGGCCTGAATGGCAGACTGCGCATCGGCCTTTGTTGACGTCATTAAAAACCGCCAAGCCCAAACTCTGTTGTGCGGTCAGCGTTCCCAAGTCGAAGGGAGTTTGGTCCGCAACCAACGTACGTTCATATGTTGCGATGGCGAAGGCGATCCGTTTAACGGTGACGGCAGGGTCACCAAATGCAGCAGTAAAAAGGGAAGCATATGTCGGATTGGCTGCCAAGGCTGCGATAATGTCTGCTGGCAAGTTCGTTGCCAATCGCAACGGGGCTACTTTGGATATCTTGTCCTCAATTTGAGCCCAGGTGCGACTTTCATGAGCCATTTCGACGTCCGATGTGGGAGGGGCAACAGACTGGCTCTCCAGTGCACCACCGGTGACGATTTCTATTACGTTCGTAACCGGATTCCGGAATTCACTGCGCGCTCGGCCGTCCCAGAAGATGTCGGTGTAGAAGGCAGCATCGATCATGGATGGCGTTTTGCGTCCGGTTCTTTGGGCGTCTGGAAAGAACGTGCCATCATCAACCATGGCACCGCTGTTATTTGCACGCACAACACCGCGGGAACCGATCACGTCGTCGAAGTCACCAAGAATTCCGTTAGGGCCAGGGTGATTCGAACCAGGGAGAATCGACCGCGGGTCGCTCCCGCCAGCAGCGGGAATATGGCATGTGCCGCAGGCCTGCGTGTTGGTCGAACTGAGTTGTTCGTCCCAGAAGAGGATCTTCCCCAGAATCGCTTTGGAAGTGGAAAAGGTGTTCTCCGGTGGAAACGTAACGGTGGGATAATTCAGTGAAGGTGACTGGGCGGACAAACCGCTTGCAGCAACGAAAAACAGAAGAGCAAAATGAGAGAAAAACTTGGTCCGATGGGTCGACATAGGGAACCTCACCTATAAATGCGTCGCCCGATGAGGAACGACGAAGAAACACTGGGATTCCCGCAGGGAATCCAGGGCCACGTGAAATTTGGCATTGCTTGGTCTGTAGAGTCGTGTCTTTGGGTATTTGGCAACACGGCAACGACGGTGAGTATAGAGTTTTTGCTGTCAAAACATAGAACCCGCCAGAAATAAATGCCGACGCGCCTATTCGTCCCAACCTCTTATTTGGTAAAGCATTCCGGTGGAATCGAGCCAGCAACAACATGGGGATGATCAGCCTGTGACAATTTGCGTCAAATCCACTTGAGTGAGGTTGGGGATGAGTGCAAGTCTCGTAAGTTCTGGGACGATAGGTAGATCAGATGAATTCTGGAGCCGTTGATTCTTGGAAATGCAGAACAATATTTTCGCGCTAGTGGGCCTCATTGCCGTTGGCTTTCCGCTGCGAGCCATGGGCCGCAAGTTGAAAATCCCCCCTGCGGCCATTCTCATCACCTTGGGAGTTCTCGCCAGTACGAACGGATTCGATCTCATTCCCGAGAGCTATCAAAGCATCCGCTCCCAACTTTCGATCGCGGCGTTCGTCGTTCTCTTGCTCCGTGCGGGTTTGGGAATGGAACCCAAGGCGATGGGAGGCATGATACCGGGAATCGTAGTCTTGGGTGTGATTCCAGCATTGGCAGAAATGACCTTTATCGCTGGGAGCGCCCGCCTTTTTCTTTTTGATCGTTGGGACTTGTCGCTTCTGTCTGCGTTCTTGATCGCCGCTGTTTCACCTGCAGTCATCCTGCCGACCATGCTCGACCAAAAACAAAAAGGACGAGGTGGCCCACGGCTTGTGCCTGATCGCATCATGGGATTTGCCGTTGTCAATTCCTTCGTAGCTAAGACTGCTATTGTCTTGCTGCTCGGATTTATCGTCGGCTCCAAAGGGCACAGCGATGTCGGGCGAGAACTGGCTCTATTACCCTTACGCGTCTTGGGTGGGGTCTTGCTCGGATTCTTGTCTGGGCGAGTGCTTGTCAAACTATTCCCTCAAGGGCGTGACAACCAAACATTGATTTGGGCAGGGTCTGGCGTAGTCTTGCTCACCGCCTTGGGGCTCTATTTTCGCGAGGCCTCCCTGGGGATTGAAGGGGTTTTCGCCGTCTTGGCGCTTGGCCTGGGTGTCCGCTTGGGGCGTCCCACGATCGCGGATCAATTCAAGGAGAAATTCAATGGCCTGTGGGCCGTTGCTGAGATCCCTCTGTTTGTCAATGTCGGCATGCTGATCGACCTTGGGCGTCTCTCGAACTTCAGCCTTGTCATTGGCCTCTTGGGGTTGCTGACTCTGGGGTTGGCGTTTCGCAAGTGGGCAGCATGGTTCTGTAGTGCCGCCAGTGATTTGACACGCTCCGAGCGCTTTTATGTCACTCTTGCACAGGTGCCCAAAGCGACAATCCAAGCGGCGTTTGGGCCGATCGTCTTTGCCCAACTTGGTGCGATGGGGCCTGAACTTTCCGAAGCCGGTCAACTCATGCTGATCATGGCGGTCCTGGCAATCGCCGCCACTGCGCCTATAGGTGCCGTCGTCCTTGATCGATGGGGTGGACGTTTGCTGCAAGACAACGAGACCGTTCCGCCCGGATAACCATGAGGCATGCCGCTTGAGTCGGGATCGACTGAGTCAAGTAGATTGGGCGTTTCCATCATCCGTTGGTTAAGCTGTCCGATGGACAACGAGAAAAATGATCCCCAGGAGTCTGTTGGTTTGGCGCGTTTTCACAAACTGACAGTAGGTGCTGGTGTCTTGGTTCTGGGGCTACTGATTTGGCGCTATTGGCGGCGCTACTCCGCGTCCGGATCAACTCAACAACTGGTCTATGCCTTGGTGGCGACACTACTTCTGCTGGTGTTTGTCACCTATCTGTGGCGGTTCAGCAAGCAGAAGCTCTAGTCTGCGCTCTGCGTTCCTACTTGGTCCGGCAGGACGCGACTTGAGAGGGCAAGTAAGTCACAACTATCACTATCCACCCAGAGTTGAGAGGATCCCCGCCCGGTCCAAGATAAGGGCAATCCTCGCCTTATTCGGTAGGTCGCTAGCTTCGACTTCCTGAGCCAGCTCTTCACGCTCGGTCTCCAGTCGTAAGTATTCAACTGCGAGTCGACCAATCGCACGTTCGGACATGCTCTCCAGATACTCAAATCCCTCGCGATAGACGAGGCGAGCTGCCAGAGATTTTGCCATGATCCACTCAAGATAGGCTTTGGGCATCTCGTTCCAGAGGCGCTCCTGCGCTTTCTCGACGAGGGCCTTGGGAAGATGATCGACAACCAAGCGCTTCATGAGACTGGGATCTGTCTCGTCTAAGGCGTTGATCGCCCCGTGGATGGCGTCCGCTGTCCTAATGACGACACGGCTCAAACGAATGGAGAGTTCGAAAAGAGGTGTGTCAGCCTGATGCTTGTTCATCCGCAAGAGAAGTTCAGCTTCGCGCCTGGCCAATCTTCGTAGTTTTCGAAGAATCTGTTCGACAAATGTGTCCTTGATCTCCAAGAACTCATCCTCATCGAGAATCATGCTGGCGGCAATCTCGAAACTGGAGGTGATCACTCCACACTTGTTCGCCGAACTGTCTTTGATGATCAAGACGCCTGCTTCCGATAGGTTACGGCGTGCTTCCTTTGTCAAGAAGAGATTCGCACCCTCGACAATGACACGGCTTGCAGGAGTGCCGTCTTTGTCCAAGAAGTCCTGCCAATTGGTGTCGTGAATTGTTGCTGGTCTGCCGCCCGCCGGGATAAACGCGTCAGACTTAATGCGATTGTGCATGTTGTTGCGTGCTTGGACACCGTCGGGATCATCGACTTCAATAATACTTCCCTTAGGCCCCAGCTTGTTGCGATCAAAGGATGAAATCGGCAACTCTTCGCGGAACAGTCGGAGCAGCTCTTCGTGATCCAAGCCCTCTGGATCTTCGCCACAACCGGAGCCGTCGGCAATGCCAACAATTTTGGCGTTCTCACCGTAGTCACGGTCGAGAATGCGGATTTCGTTGCCGGCAACATCACCGTCCGGACCACCAGTGATCTTGACCGTGAAGGTTTGCTTGTCCGGGTTGATGCCGATGTGGCGAAGAGACGAGTCCAAGAACACCGTAACGCCCTCGCTGGTGACGCCGCAGGTCTCGTGATTGATGCCCGCACCGGGT
>JAJRYU010000271.1 GCA_024275615.1 Planctomycetota bacterium | reverse complement strand
TCCCCATTGACGTCACCAGCACCATCAACGGCGCTTCCAAACGCATCGTAGGGGCTATCACCGTTCACCGTCAACAAGAGGCTACCGTCGGCACCGGAGAAGACCCGAGCACGGCCTGTATCAGGTCCGCCGACGTTCGAAAAGGGAATCCCGACGACGAGATCATCAAATCCGTCATCGTTGACATCCCCAGCCCCGGCCACAGAATACCCCAGCGAATCATAGGAAACCGTCCCATTGAAAGTATACAGAACCGAACCATTCAAACCGGAATACACTCTAGCAAGACCCGAATTGAGTCCATTGGGATCAGCACTTGGCGCGCCAACAATAACATCATCAAAGCCATCATTGTTGACGTCTCCTGCGCCGTCAACCGATGATCCCAATTGGTCCCAAGCGTTGTCACCGCTGAAGGTATAGAGTATCGAGCCATCAACGCCAGAATAGACCCGAGCGCTTCCCGAGGACTGACCATTGTTGTCATCGGCAAAAGCACCGGCGATGACATCAGCATAGCCGTCGCCGTTCACGTCACCCGCGTTGCTGACGCACTCGCCGAGAAGGTCATAGGCGCTGTCACCGAAGAATGTATATGCGATCGTGACTTGCGAAAACGCTGAGGTTGTAAGGAAGGTGGCAAGCACGATGGAGAGTAGAGTGAGTCGCATGGCATGGTCTCCTCTAAAAACGTTGCGATTATCTTCAACCTAACAGCCGCACCGTCATGGAGACATTGCTTTTGTCGGGCTGCGACAATGAGGCATTCGTGGTGCCATGTCATGGGTCAGATTGAGTGATAAGCCCCAAGGCGTTCTCTGAAACAACAGGAGTTCATCGCCCACAATCTGGTTGGTTGCACTCAACAAATACGGAAAGAACCTCCGGCGACTGAGCATCGCGCAGCCGCCGAAGGTCTTGTTTTCAATCTTCAATGAATTCAATATTCCACAATTGATTCAGATTCGGGGAGCCGATGATTGCTGGCTTTAGACTCACGTTATCGCCCCAGCTTGTGCTTCCACCACTTTGGTCAATCGTCAAGTAAAGGTTGGAGGCTTCGTGACGCAGACGAACAAAAGTTGAATTGGGAATTTCCTCTTTAATCCAGATATTCTCCGGGGGGTTGTTTTGTCCGGACGCTGGACGCAAGACGACATTGTCGTTGGCAACCGGCGTTGGTGTCGCGGATGCAAGATACAGCCAGGAGTTTTGGTCACGGGATGCCCGATGAACAAGGATAATACGTCCATTGGCGCCTGGAATCCCCTGGACATTCCAGGAGCGGTCGGTGCCGCTTTGGTTGCTAAACACGGCAACATTGTCGCCACTTGCCCAGCGAATATTCGTACCCTTGTCGGCTGCCAGTGAGAAATTGGCGTTCCGAGGAATGAGGTGGGAATAGTAGTTGGCGCCAAATGTCCTGGCCAAGTTGTTCTTCGAAGAGGTGTTCTGCAAGATCGTCACGGTGCCATAATCGCCACCTTTGTGGGCGATAAACGAACCACCGTTGTGATTGGCAGTGTTACCGATGATTTCGCCATTAGACGAATTGGGTGGATTGCCGCCAGTGTCGTCGGAATCCAACAAGATGGCATGCCTTCTTTTGTTCTCGAAGAGGCAATTCTTGACGCTAAAGTTCGTCACCTCGGAGAGATTCATGCCATCGTCGCTCAGGCCGCTGAAGGAACATCCTTCGATCTCCACGTCGTTGCACTCCTTCACATGAAGACCATCGCCGTTGATGGAACGCCAGTGACCTGAGGGGATCTCAACTTTGCAGTTGATGATTTTCAGGCCATCGACCAGGCGCGGATTGATAAACATGGAAGTACTGGCATAGGAGGTCACGTTGTTGATTTCGATATCAGACGAATTTCGGATGTGGATGTTGCTGCCGCCACGATAGTGGTATGTGAAGCGATCACCGACTTGAAAGTCTTGACTGATGGGAACCCCATTCGCGGGGATCATGTTGAAATCAAAGAGAGCGGGATTGCCTGTTTGCTGTGTTACCGATGTGTTGCGATAGAAACTGGCACTGCCTAGTTTCGGTCGGCCGGGCACGGTCGGGTCCAGCAACCAACCCCAATGGAATGTGCTGGCGCCGCCGGGGGGCGGGAAGAATGTCGGGTCAAGTCCACGTATCTTGAGAATCGTCACCATGTTGCCACTGACCGCTTGGACTGTGCCATCCATGTAAGGCAACGGATCCCGGTCAATTGTCAAATTGGACACCAAGACATTGTTACTGCCATTAATTCCTAGACTTATCCCGGACAGCTGACGATGCACAAGGGTCGCGCCATTGCCTACAAGATGAAGACGATCGGTATTGGTATCAAGTTGGCGAACATCCAAGGCGAAAGCGGGAAAACTCGGGTTACGTGTATCAAGGTGATAGACACCGCCTGCTTCAAAGACAACGGACGCACTCCCCAACCCAGCATTGGCGGGATCCTCGAGCCACGCTATGGCAGCGTCAATGGCGGTTTGGATCCCGGGAGTATCGTCGTCGTAGGGGAAAAACCCTGTCGCGTTTCCAGGGGCATTCCCAGACACTTTGAAAATGGCACTCGCCTGAACCGGCGCCTGCTGAGAAGCGAGAAGTGGCAAGGCCGGCATCAACAAGATCAGAAAAGCCGCCATGGCCGGGAGAATCCCTCGTCCCAACCGCGCCTTGAATTTATAGTAACTAAATCGCATTTATATCTCCTTAACTCGTCAAGGTGAAGATGTGTCATTGACAAGGCAGGTGTGTTCCTTGACACGAAGAGAATAGAACCTCGTCCGGCCTCATCCTTGGAGGAGGCGAAGAAGGAAGCCGGGCGTTACAAGCAAAATTGGGTTTCGTTTTCCTTTCGAGAGTGAAGGGGCTGCTGGCACATCTCCAACAAACGACTTCAGGGCAAAAACCACCCTTGAGAGGCAAGACCAGAACTCAGGCGTAAGTGAAACGGAGAGATTATCACGCGCACGTTCCTCGGTACTAGCGGAGCAGATTTGGCGTTGCCGGTCGAAACTATAGTTCGCGATCTTCTTTGATTTCTCAGCACTGTACCTTGACTCAAGATTGTGGTCCGTCTTGGTCGATGGCAGATGAAGAAGACTATCTGGAGATGAGCGGCTTGGCACTGTTTGGTAAATATCTGACCACCAATGAATTGCGGCAGCCACGCAACTTGGTTTTTGAGCGGTTTTTGGCTCCGGCATTGGCGTCAATCGCGATTCTGAGCCTTGCAGTGGCCTATGTCACGATGGCACACAATCATGCTTCATGGTGGCTCTGGTATGAGGTCGTCCATGAAGATGGAATTCGCACTTTCAAGGACACCGTCTATTTCTTCGAACATGCACTCAGAGAATTGCCGCTCGACTTGATGTTGGGGATTACGATCGGAGCTTCGGTGGCATGTTCTTTCCCTGACTCACAAGTGGAGCGGCGCCATGACATTGCCGCGCTAGCTACAATCGCCGTGACTCTTGCCTTCATTGTCGTTGGCGCTCTCATTTGCATCGGCCCGTCAGGAATCGTCGTTGAATTATCTCAGAGCCACACGCGAAACGGCGCTCCATTGGCGTGGGGAGCGCATTGGAATTACCATCTGGTGAGTCGCATGGCCCTCATTCTCTCGGCGGGATCCTTGGTAGTCCTGATCAGCGGCAACGCTCAGTGGCATGAGAAGTCGTTCCTATCCACGCATCGTCCGCTCCTCGTCTCCCTTGGTTTCTTCCTTCTCTTATCGCTCTTGTTTAGACCCACGATCGCCCCATTTACTGACGCGCGTTTCTTGGGACATCAAGCAAGGGAGTTCATCACCCACATCCTGACAACGGTGCCGCTTGCCTTGTCATGCACTCTGCCATTCAAGTCGCAGCGCGCTCCTTTTCGTGTTCGGCCACGATCAGATATGATTGTGCTCATCGCTTTCAGCCTGTCTTTGGCGCTGTGGTTGGGCATCGGTGCCTTGGTCACTGACGCTCAGAGCCAAGCTCAATCAAACAGTCTTGTCCCCATCCTAGCGGGACACATGTTCGAGCACACGTTTGGCTTCGTTCTCGTACCGGCAAGTGCATTGGTGGCGCGGTCGACGGTCCTCAAGCTATCTACTCACCAATCATGAGCACAGTTTCACCGGACATACCGAGGAGATTCTGGCCCTACGCCTTGGGTATTGCCTTGGTGTTTCTGCTTCGAGGGGTTTTCGTATTGGCGCTGCTACCTCCTCTTGAAGGTTGGGATGAATATCAGCATCTATCTTACGTCGTTCACTTGGACGAATTCGGCGAACGACCGGATGCGAATAGTGACACAATTTCTGCGACGCTCTTCCCAGCTCTGAGAAAATATCCTCAACCTTGGTGGGGTGTAGCCAATACGACTGCGATCGGAGGCCATGGTTATCGCAAACATTGGCAATCCCACGATCAGCCAGTTGACAATCAACGTGGAGAAGATGTTCTCATCTATCAAGCGCAGCACGGCACTTTGGCATATTGGGCTCTGCTGCCGGTCTATCGTATATCTGGAGGACTCAAAGATCCGCTGAGGACAATTTTCTTCATGCGTTTCGCGAATGTTGTTCTGGGGGCCATCGCCGTTTTCCTTGTGGCGATGACCATCTAGAGATTGGTGCCCAGAAAACACGCCGTTCTCTTGAGCCTCGCGGCCTGCGCCAATCCACTGATGTTGATGAATGTGACAAGAATCGCCAATGATGGTCTGGCATTTCTCTTAGGAACCGCCGTGGTGTGTTGCGTCATACTGTGGCCCACACAATGGCGGTGGTGGCGAGGATTCTTGTTGGGGCTACTCCTCGGTTTGGCAGTCGCAGCCAAAGCGACGAACATTCCCTTGATTCCATTCGTATTCATGGCGCTCGCATGGCGCAATCGAAAATCGCCGTCGTGTTGGAAAACTCTGGTGAGCATGGCCTTTGCCATCGGCACAGGATTCCTCATAGTTTCACTTCCTGAGATCGCGCAGAACATGGAGCTATATGGCTCGCCCATATCAGAACGTCGTACAGTTGCGGCGGCAAACGATGAGAGATCGATTCAGGACTACTTGATCGCTGTACGGGATTTCCCCTGGGCAGGGTTCTTGGGCGGAAAGCTCGCGAAGTCCTCTCTATGGCTCGGCGGTTGGTCCTACAGTCGCCTGCCGCGATTTTTGACAACGCCTTACCTAGGTCTCCTTGCAATTGGGCTCACTTGGGTTTCAGTATCGCTCACCAGGAAAAAGAGAAGATTCACTCTCGCCGGTGGCAGTAGCAACGCTTCCCTGCTACTTCTTTTTGGCTTCATGTTGGCGGCCCTGGTCACTCACGGTTTGCTGTCATTCATGTCGGAGAACAACTCGTCACCAAGAACCAACGTTTTCTACGCCGCTGTAGTCTTTCCATGGGCAGTCTTG
>JAJRYU010000270.1 GCA_024275615.1 Planctomycetota bacterium | reverse complement strand
GGGCTGCCGTAAACCGAATGACCGGATTCACAGCTCGCCCTGCAACATCCACGTTGGAATGGTTGAGAAACGGCAAGATCTTGTCGATATCACTCACAAGAGCAACTCCGGGCAAGCGACTCAGGCACTCCCGGACAATCGAAGGAGATGGGTCTTTCAGTCCGGCCAACAAATAAGGACGGGCGACATCATCGGTAAATCGACCGGTCAAACTCTGATAGGCTGGCAATCGTACTTCGTGAATCGCTGGGTCGTCAAGAAAGCCAATGACAAGCTGATTGCCCACTTCCTTGCTGAAGCGGTCAATCAAGTAAAGGTTATTGAGGGCCCAGGATCGTGACTGCGGAATGTCGTCCTGGGCAACAACGAGAAAGACCCTTTTGAGCAATTCAGGCGAAATAGAATTCCTGTTGCGGCCTACTAATCCCAGAGCGTTTCGCCGAACAGCATGGTATTCGTCTTGAACCAGACGCACCAAGGCGTCGCCGCCAAGATTGGCAACAAGTTTCAAACATGACATAGCACCGTTGCGCACCTGCCATTCCTTATGGGCCAAACCGAAATTGATCACTTGTTCCCAAACCCCCTTCTCATCGAGGATTTCTAGGCTGTTGATCTGGGCGTAGATCGCCAAGAGTCGGTTTTGATTCTGTTCTGCGATTATCCCAAGGATATCTGCCGGCAGCGAAACTCCTCCGAGCTTGAACAACGCATAGATCGCATTCGAGCTGCGCTTCGATTCTCTCAAGTGCCTCAGTAAGATCGGCCGCGTGACCTCACCCATGTCAACTACAGCTTGGTAGTCGCTCTTCCTCAAGAGGCCAAGGACTCGCTTCTCAATTTCTTGAGGATCTAACTTGGATAGTGTATCCGTCCATGTGCGCAACTCTTCGGCAAATTCGACCGGAACTTTGCCATGCGGCAGAGACTTGAGGACTTCTCTCGCTTGGGCCCATTGTTGCAACTTGATGAAGCACCTGAGGCGCCCCAAAGAACTCTTCCAAAACAGATCTTCGTTGCGCCCAGAGTCCTTGAGAGCCTGTGAGAAAAGAACAAGAGCCTGACTGACATCAGCTTTGCTCTCGACGCGAATGGCCTCAGCTAGGGCCTCTTCCCCAGTTCTCTCTTGGGCAAGAAGACTGCCACAAACTAAGGCAACAACAAGCCACGTGGATAAGATGCGCATACCAAACTCCTGTGTATTCTTCGCTCCTACACCATGAGACGAAAAACAGAGCTCTAAGTCTGCCACGAAACCTTCACCAAATTGTCACAAGATGTAACGCCGCTCAATGAGACAATGGCGGTCTATATCGCCGTCTTATAACCGACGCCATGGACTGTGAGGATCAACGTGGGATGTTTCGGGTCATCTTCGATCTTGCGTCGAAGCCTAGCCACGTGATTGTCGAGAGTGCGGGTCAAAGTCGACATCCCTTGGCCCCAAACTCTCTCCAAAAGATCTTGCCGAGAGATGACCGTCCCCGGGTGCTCGAGGAGAATGGCCAAAATAGAAGCTTCAATGTTGGTGAGGGCAACACTCTTCTTCGATGACTGTAGTTGATAGTTGTCGAGGTCAATGGCCCAAGCCCCAAGATGCAAGGCCGCCTTGTGATCGCCATGCGATCGTTTCATGATACGCCGAAGGCGGGCGATCAGTTCGCTGACGCCGAAGGGTTTTCGCACATAGTCATCAGCGCCCAAGTCAAGAGCTAAGACCGCATCAGATTCATCTGAACGAGCCGTCAGCATGACCACGGGGCAATCGGAATCCGTCGTCCGAATCTCCTCCAGCATTTGCAGACCGGATTGCCCAGGAAGCATGATATCCAGCAGGAAGAGGTCACAGGGAGCTTCTCGCCAGGAAGCAAGGCCCGCTTCAGCACTCTCAAAGCTCCGCACCAAAAAACCTTCTTTCTTGAGGTTGAAGTCCAAGCCGTAGCGTAGATGCTCGTCGTCTTCCACGAGAATTATGTCGGTCATGCCTGTCTCTCAACAACGGGAAATCGAAACACCATAGTAGTACCTTGGGTCCCGGACTCCTGGACTTCAAGAGTACCCTCTGCTCTTTCGGCAGCGACCTTGGCGATATAAAGGCCAAGGCCCGTCCCCGTACCTTGTCGGGCCAAGGCGTGTTCACCGCGATAGAAACGATTGAAAATGAGAGCGCAGTCACTTTCAGGGATCCCTGGGCCTTGGTCGCTCACCGTGAGTTCAATCCATCCGTCTCGCAACCGGCAACGGACTTCAACCAAACCCATATCTGGACTGAACGCCAAGGCGTTCTCAACGACGTTATCCAAGCCGTCCACAAGAGCGGTTGCGTCACCGCGGATAAGAGGAAAATCCTCGGGTGTTGACAGGCGGACCCGGAGATGGCGCAAAGCTGCTGTTTCCGTCCAATGCTCCAAACGGCTGGTGAGCAAGGCCTGAAGGTTGATTTCTTCGATTTTGAACTCGGCGGCGTCCAAGCGCGTGTCACTCATGATGTGGTGGAGATAGTTGCCCAGTCGTGTTGATTCCCTGATCAAGATATCAAGCATGCGCCTTTTTTCGACTGGGTCCTCGACTCCATCGTCGGCCAAGGTCTCGGCAAAGAGCCGCAGGTTAGCGACAGGTGTCTTGAGTTGGTGAGATACGTTCGCCAGAAAATCACTCTTGGCATCGAGCAGCAAGCGGTGCGCGATCAGAGATTTCTGTTCTCGCAAGAAACCAAACACCAAGATCACAACACCCAAGACAACAAAGAGCAAAACAAGGAGACTGCGCCAGGGGAATAGATCCGGTTGCGTGGGGCGGACAATGACAAGACTGAATCCCGGTGCTTTCTTGCCCAGAATAACGGCTTCCTTGCCAATCGTCTCTTCGCCTGCGGCAACGGCATAAAGACCGTCAGATTCCCCTTGCAAACAACTCTCCAGGGATTTGGGGTAGATCGGTTGCAAGACCGTGAACTTCACTGAGTTTTGCCGCAAGTCCTCACTCCACCAGACGAAGTAGGTCCCGTGTGAGCTTTCGACGAATCCGCCTTGCTTGGTTGGCACACGGGTGAAATCCTCCCGCAAGAATTCGCTCCGAAGACGAAGGCTGGACAAATGGCGGTCAACGGCAAGAGATAAGTCACTGCCAACACTGGCATTCACTCTTCCAAGAAGTTCGGTCAACTCACTTAGCCAAAAATGAACGGGTTCACGAGGTTCGGTCAGAGTTGGCAAGAGCTGCATTTTGGCCATTGAAGCGAGTTGGGTGGCTTCAACAAGGCCGTCAGCTGAAGATGCGAGTCGGAGCAACAGGTCAGCAATGAGGGCTTGGGGTAGTTCTGTCACGGACTCCTCTGTGACAAGACGCTGTCGCACTTGGGTCGCCGCGTCCAGCGCCTTCGAACCTTGCAAGAGATTGGCGAGGTGGTAACGGACGAAACAAGATGCTCTTGCACTCATGTTCTTGGCGAGGTGGTCGATGGCCTGCAAGGCTTGGTCGTTGCGGCCGAGATAGATGGGTGTCAAGACCTTGTTGACCTCCTTGAGGTCAACTTCATTCAACGACCGCACAAAAGCGTCGATATCGAGGGTTGGCACAAGTTTTGGGCTCAAGAGGGCGCCTTGGGAGTTTAAGACGATTTCGAGGAAATCATCCTCGGGGAATACCCCACTATGTTGGATCTTGCGGATCTTGGCGTCGAGATCGTCCAAGAGGCTCTTGGAGCGGATCTGCAGCTCCAGGCGTTGGTTGGTGTTATGGAGGTCCATTCCACGTTGCCTCTCGGTCTCAAAACTGAGCCAACAGACAATTCCCAGGCCGACAAAGCCCAATACCAAGATCAATGTTCCTAGCCGTTTCGCCAACATGCTCTTCACCCTACGCGATTGGCCCATCAATTGGAAAGAAGGGATCTTGGCCCGGCTTTTGGGGGAGGAAATTGGCCTCCAGATCGTACTCCGTCCGGACCCAGGCAAACGGCTTGATGGCGGCCTGGGCATCATGTAAAAACAAGCGCAGATTACTGGGTTTCAAACGTCCATCGACAAGAAAATGGGGTTATCTCATGTCCGATCCTCAACCGATG
>JAJRYU010000269.1 GCA_024275615.1 Planctomycetota bacterium | reverse complement strand
GTCGGGTAGACCAAGCTAGCGATGAGGATAGGGCGCGGGCACGAAAAGTCCTCACCGGGCGTTTCCCCAAGAAAAAGCTCATTGAATCACGACACAAGTTTGTCGGGCTCAGCGATGCTCAGGGCAGGAAAGTCGATCTGCAAACCGTGATCAAAAAGAGTGTATTGGCGGTATCTGGTATCGGCAATCCGGCATCATTCGCAATGAGCCTCGCTGCCATTGGCGCCCATGTCGCTGGCCGCCTTGATTTTCAAGACCATGCACCTTTTGGCGCCAAGGAGGCTCGCCGAATTTGTTCCGTCATGCAGGAGCTCAAGACGGAGTTTCTCATCACGACAGAAAAGGACGTGGCGAAGGTCGCGCCAACATTGCCGCCGGACGTCGCCAAACGGCTTCTTGTCCTGCGCATCGAAATGGACCTAGGTGAGGGCGAACAGGCCTTGCTTGCGGCATTGAAGAACCTGGGACTTCGTTAGTCTGGTCATGGGCTCGGCCTGGCCGGCCTTGGCCGCCAGGTCGTGAATAATGCGGGTCAAGGGGCTATCGAGCGGTTATCGTGTGGGTGACGTGTGAACCAATCAACGAAGGGGGCAGGACCTTGGCACCGAGTGGTAAGCGAATTGCGGAGATTGTGGCGACCTTTCCGAAAGCGCGCGTGGCTGTCGTCGGCGATTTCATGGCCGACGTCTATTTGCACGCATCTCCCGCTCGCTTGAGTAGAGAAGCGCCTGTCATGGTTGCGAACTGGGAGAGTGAAACGGTCATCCCAGGGGGGGCAGCCAATGCGGTCAACAACCTTGTCGCCTTAGGCGCACAGGTTTTGCCTTTTGGCATTGTTGGTGAAGACGATGCGGGGGCCATGCTCAGGGAGTTTTTTGCATCTGCCTGTGGCGCTAGCGAAGGTATCGTCAGGCAATCTGAGATCGCCACAGTATCCAAAATGCGTGTCATGGTGGGGGAGGAAGGTCGGTCGAAACAGCAGGTCTTGCGTATCGACAAAGAGCCGAAGCAAGAACCAAGCACGGGCATCCAAGCTGAAGTGTTCCGCCGTTTGGAAGTTTCCCTACCAGAAATCGATGCGATCTTGTTTTCTGACTATGGCTATGGACTGGTTGAAGGGAATTGGCCGGGACGATTTCGAGGCCGTCCTGGTTGCCCCATCCTAACTGCGGATTCGCGTTATGCACTTGGGGAGTTCCAGGATGTTGATCTCGTTACGCCCAACCACAGCGAGGCCGAGGCGCTTATTGGCTCACCTGTCCTTACGGACGACGAAACCAAGGCGGCGGCAAGAAGACTGCGCACTCAACTTCAAGCGAAGTCGGTCCTTATTACTCGGGGCAACCGTGGCATGCTCTTGGATGATGGTGTTGAACAGTACCTGGTTGCTGCCAGCGGTGCCATTGACGAGGTCACCGACGTGAGCGGAGCAGGGGACACGGTGATCAGTGTCGCTACCTTGGCGCTTGTGGGAGGGGCGACGGCCCTGGAAGCCGCATATTTGGCCAATGATGCCGCTGGTGTTGTGGTGACCAAACCCGGAGCGGCGACTTTGACACCCCAGGAACTCCTGGAAAGGGCCATGGGGTCTGGGGGAGTCAGTTGATCCCATTCATGATAAGAATCGTCGAGCTAAGAAGTTACCCCTTGTAAGTCGCCGCAGAATCCAGTTTTATAGGGGCAACAGAACCCCCGGGGAAAAGTATGGCCAGGAACAAAAAGACAGCCGGTCCCGATCGTGGCGCGGTCATCCTTGATAGTGTTGACGAGCTGAAAGACATTGTTTTTTGTCTTCAAGCCGAGAACAAGACTGTTGTCTTGACCAATGGCACATTCGACATTCTCCATGTCGGGCACATCCGCTGCATCAAGGATGCGCGGAGTCGAGGCGATTACCTCATTGTCGCCGTGAATTCCGATGCCTCGGTGAAGAAATACAAGAATCCCAAATTGCCCATCATCAAAGAAGAAGAACGCCTGGAGATGATCTCTTCTCTGCGTTGGGTTGACTACGTCATCAAATTCGACGAAGCGACCTGTGATTCTCTCATCGATGAAATCCGGCCCAACATCATTGCCAAAGGCGCGGATTACACCCCAGAGACCGTTCCAGAGCGAGAGACAGTGGTGGCCTACGGCGGCGACATTGCCATCTGTGGGGATCCTAAGGATCATG
>JAJRYU010000021.1 GCA_024275615.1 Planctomycetota bacterium | reverse complement strand
GCGCCAGCATGTTCATCAGCGACAGATGCGAGGGCGCTGCGTCGAGCTGTTGCGCAAGGCTGCGCGAAAAGGACGAGATATCGTCCGCGAAAAGCGGGATCGTTTGCCTGGTCATTTCATATCCTGTGCGTGCCGAAAACGCGTGTCAGGGTCGCTGGCTTGTGACGCGGCACGGGATGATGTGTCCAGATGCAGGTCGATCTTGATGGCAGGTTTAGCACCCCTTGGGGGCAGCGACGCCTCGGTGTCTGCCGACCGTGGGGAGAGAGATAGGCGCGGGGTGGGGGGGATTGCAAGGGGGGTGGCGGCCCATTCCAGACATTGAACACACAATCTGGATGCCGCAAGAACAGTACGCATTGCCGACATCGGCCACACTTGATCGTTCTCGAATTAATTGTACGAAAAGTCTCACTTACAGGCTCGTGACTGCTCAGCTTTGGTTAGTGCAGCAAGCCGTCTTCATGTAGACGGTCATATGCAGCCCGGATTGCGTCTTCGCCAAACTTGTTTCGTTTGGCCTCACTCCACCCTAGCATCTCTTCGATGATTTTCTCGACAGGAAAATGGCCTTCGTGATGCGCAAGCCAATGTACTGAAGACAGAAGCTCCAAGCCGTAGGGGCTTTCATAGCCCTGCACAAGCTTGCTCAACCGATCAATGATGTCACTGGCCGTAGTAGTTTCAGCCTGGTCCAAAAACTCATCTGCTAGGGCACATCCGCTTGGCGTTACATGCGATTGACGTTCCCCACACAGGAAGCCGTCGATCATCCCATGACGCTGCATCGCGACGTAGGCAAGCTTCAAGGTTTCCGAATACGGCCCATGCAAATTGCGAGAAAATTTCAGTTTGAAGTCCACACCTAACACTTGAAGGAAATAGGCGATCTTTTGCAGCGAAATCCTGTCAAAAGACCCGTCAAAGTAGCGCTCTAGATCGTTGAGCGCCCGCAAAAGGATGGCACGTGGGAACGTCATTGGTAGGTCGGAGTGAACATGCTCAGGGTCGTCCACAGCGTGCTGGGGGGCAAACAAAACGATATCAACGTCATCAAGTTTCGATAGCTTCGCTTCGATCACGGGCCGAACGTCCTCCCAGTCGAGTCCGCCGTTCCCGCAGCCCAAAGGCGGAATCGCGATGGATGTTATCCCGTACTCTCGGACGGCTGCGACTAGCGCATCAAGCCCGTCTTCAATGTACTCCATCTTCGACTTCGATCGCCAATGGGTCTTGGTCGGAAAGTTGATCAGGTATCGCGGACCTTCCGATGTGAACAGCTCTCTGGTGTCGAAGACGAACATTTGTCCAGGCTTCAAGCCTTTGACATCGCACAACGATTTGTAGGCCCGGAAATTTGCAGGCCACCTATTCTTGAACTCTAACGCGACGCCTTTTCCCATGACGCCAACGCAGTTGACTGTGTTTACCAGAGCCTCTACAGGCTCAGCAAACATATCACCTTTTTTCGTCCGTATGGTCATCCGTAAAAGCACCCTCGATTCGTCAAGATCTTGATGTTCCAAGCCGAAGCAACCATCATACCTTCCAAGGTAGCTCGCATCTCATCTGTTTTCACCACAATACACATGATTTTGTCCAACGGTACAGCTTCATAAACTAGAAACTCGGCCATGCGTTTGGCGCTTCGAGTCATGCGTTCTGGTGGGGTTTCCATGTTGAGGAACCACGCGCACACGCCCGCGTAACCGATGTCTGGTATGGCCGCAACCATGGGATCCTCATCGAAAACATTCCAGTGGACGTGATCTTCGAGCTTGGCGAGATCGGTTTCAATTGTTGGCATCGGCGCTCTCGAATTCAGCGCATAGTCGCTGAAGCAGGTAAACAAACCGGAACCGTTGAATAATTGTGGAGAGCTTACAAAGAAAGCCCGATCATCTTCGCAGGCCTGACCAAGCTTCACGCCTTCCGGAGAAACCAAAGGAACATTCCTCTTGTAGATGGTGAATGTGAATGAGGTTCTGGGGCTGAAATAGAATGGCACAAAGTCGTTGACTACGCAGCCATTGGGCATCTCAAACTCGTCTGTCCCGCGGCGGTTGACGATCTCTTGGTATGAGGTCTGGTGGCAGCGCTGGGGGGCATGATGGTTCTTTGCTCTAACTTCACCATCCACCAAAAATGTAGGCAAATCGGCAAAATGAAACTGTCGAAAAATAAACCGGCCCGGCAAGTCCGCCTCCTTCGATTCAATCGTTGGCCCAAGCATTGGCCGACACCTGAACCGGTTTCCGCAGGGCATTCAACCAAGAAATGAACTTGGGCGGGTCATGTCACGACCCGACCGTCTTGAATGTCGGCTTTCCCGCAG
>JAJRYU010000268.1 GCA_024275615.1 Planctomycetota bacterium | reverse complement strand
CCTGCAACGAGAATCCGGCCGTCTTCATCTGTGACTCCATTTTCACCAAGAACCCTGGCACTTTGGAGCTGCTCCACCGG
This sequence comes from Planctomycetota bacterium, assembly GCA_024275615.1. GTDB lineage: Bacteria > Planctomycetota > DRQF01 > S139-23. The sequence continues at coordinate 6,605 of JAJRYU010000268.1, read as the reverse complement.
CGCTTGGTAATCTGACCGTCGGCAAGTTGCTTCTTGGTGACAGTGACAACGCAAGGAATCGACAGTTTTCCAACTGTTACTGTATCCACGAGTTTTTCGAGTTTGGATTCCGAGAGAAGCTTACCATCCACGGTGAGCGTCCACTTAATGGGAAGTTCGATGCCGTCGACGACCCAAGCAGTCATTTCGGAAACTCGGTTTTTGCCCCGAACCTGTGCTTGCCATTGCCGCCGAATGACTTTGGCGGCGCGCTTTTTGCCAGCAAAGACCACGTCCTCGGTGCGAATCACCTTGGTCGTGACACTTTTTGGCAAGGGCTGCTTGTCCGTGGGTTTAACTCCAGCATCTCGCTCTGGCCCAAACGGGAAGATGTCGTGGGGCCACTGCCCTAAGGCCCGCACCCCTGGCAGCGAATCGACCGCGGGAATGGCAAGCTTGGCTTTCTCTGAAATCTTGCGCTCCGGATTCACATGTTCGATGGTGACAATGGAAGCGATTTTTTCCCCCACTGTCATGCGCGAATCCGAACCCCAGGCTTGCTCTTCGCCGTCCGCACCCACTGTCATCTTGTGATCCGTATGGACATCCACCCAGGCTCCTTTGGCAAAGGATGCCCATGGATGCTGGTGTGCTGTGGGTTGCGATGTCGGCCGTGAGGTTGTCGCCCCCCCGTGTGTCGGAACCATTGTTCGAACGAAATTGACGATGTGCCAGGTTTCGTTTTCGGTGTACGCCTGCGCTGTTGAAGGCATGAACTTGTTGCCGACACGTATCTTCCAGAAGAGCTCGCCGTCGGATTGCTTGCCAACAACGGTCTTGAGGTCCTTGGGTTTCCGCTTCAGAACCGAAGTCGCGAAACCATCCCCAGCACCAGTCTTGCCATGACATGCCGAGCACGCTTTCATGAACGCCTGCTTGCCCGTTTCGATCGACTTCGCGGTTGCTTCGATCGGATTCGCTTTTGCCGCAGCCTCAGCTGGTGCATGCCATTCTTCTTGAGCATGAACCGCGGGCGCAAGGAAGACCAAAACTGCAATCGCTAAAGTGAACTTGTGCATAGGAAGTACCTTTGGGTTGGAAGAAATTTTCATCACTTGGCCTCGAGATCCTGAAGCCGCTTCAATTGATCCGGCGTCAGGACGTCACGAACAACAAGAATCGAACCGATCCAGGCGTGATACTGTTCCGAGCGAAGGCTGGAAACACGATCAGCAACCTCGAGAACGCGCTCAGGATCGGCGGGATAGGTTGATAGCAAGGCGTGTAGCTCTTGCGATGCGTCTTCAATCTTGATGGCTAGATCCGTTCGCAAGTCCAAGCTCGTGAGGGAGCATCTGCGTATTCGATCCCTTTGCTCTTGACTCAGATTGAGTAAATCCAAAGTCGGACAATTCTCATCATTGCTTCCGGGAGAAAGATGATGAGAGCGCACGACATCAGCATCCCAAGACTCAATCGTAGCCTTGGAAGGTCGTGATTCGTCCTGCTTTCGATAGAGGGCAAAGTTGGCATAAGAACTGGCCAAAAGAGCTCCAAGCAAGAGCCAAGTCCACAATGAACGTACCGCCATCACTTGCTCCTTACCACTTCGTTGAGGAGTCGTCCTTCAGGTCTTCGCTCAAGGGCGCGGAAGTCAGCCCCAAACGAACCGCCGAGTTCTAAGCCAGCTTCGGACTCAAAAACCAGAGCTTGAAACGGCGGCTGGCTTAACTGTATTTCGGCCGGGGAATCCTCAAGAGCTCCATGCAAGAGCCCCACAGAGACGGCACCAACAAGGACGGCGGCGGCACGGGCAAAAACCTCGGCCATGTTGAGAGTTCTTGAAACTGGCTTGGCTTGCAAGACTCTGGCTTCTTGGAGAATTCTCTCTCGCAGCCCCGATGGTGCAATGTCCTTGATATTCTGCACGGCCACACTCATGGCTTCCTGAGCCCGGACCACAGCTTGACAGTCAGGGCAATTCTCAAGATGTGCTCGAAGCTCCTCAGCCTGGCCCGAATTCAACTCTCCGTCCAGGAAAGCGCCTATCATGTGTTTTGTGCTGTTGCAGTCCATTGCCTATTTGACAAGGGCGCATTCCGTTTTCATCCAAAGTCGGCAAAATTTATTCCGGCTTTCTTCGCCAGAGCCTGAAGACTGGCTCGAGCTCGATTGAGGCGCGAGGTCACGGTTCCCTCAGGCACGCCCAAGATCTCCGCAAGCTCGCGGTAATTCAGACCTTCCAGCTCTCTGAGGACCAGAACTTGTCGCTGAGGGAAGGAAAGCTCTTGGAGCAACCGGCACAGTTTCGCACGTTGCTCCTGGTCGAGGGCGCCGGATTCGGGCGTTGGGGCCGGGGAAACCAGGTCATTTTCGATCGGTCCGGATTGGCGCGCCAAGAGGTTGCGCTTGTGCACCATATTCAATGTGTGATTTGCTGCGAGCCGAAGGAGCCAGGTAGAAAACCGCGAGCGCCCTCTAAACTTCCTAGCTTGTTGATAGACCCGCAGGAATACTTCCTGGGTCGCATCTTCGGCGTCGGCCTCGTTGCCCAGAATACCCAAGCAAACTCGGAAGACTCGATCACCGTAAATGCAAAAGATGTCGTCCAGGGCGGAGATTTCCCCAGCACAGAGCTTCCCAAGCAATTCAAGCGACACGTCCCGAATTGGGGCTGGGGGGTCGTTTTCTGAGCCATGGGAATCTGAGAACTGGGAACACATGATTCAATGTAGCCTCCCAAAGTCCAGGGGGCCAGCACGCCCACATCCACGAGACGTTGGCGCAGATCAAGAATCTGCGCCAACGTCTCAGTTGGACGTGCCCGCCTTGTTCATGACAGTGTGGCCCATCGAGCATTTACTCGCAGCAAAGCGCTTGACGTCGAAACAAGCCGCGAGCGCCCCTCGGTCGCCAGTGGCGAGAGAAGAAAAGCCAGGCGCTTGCTGCCAGTCACGGTCACACGCTGAACAATGAAGACTAGTTCTTTGCCACCTGAAAAATCGTCATTGAAGACATGTCTACGGTGCCATTCAGGCTAACCTTGGCGTTGCCGCCGTGAGGTAGGTTTGTTTCACCTGCAGCGTTTACCGGCCCCTTCACTTTGACTCCATGAGCCCACAAACTGTCGATCGCCACAACGATTTCGCCCTTGATGGCGCTAGTCACCGTCAATCCTCGCGCCTCGATAGCCGCACTATCAAGGTCAAGCTTGGTATCGAAAACGGCGCACTGGACGCCCAAGACGGTTTTTTTGCCTGTCAATGTCAGAGTAAGGGCGCCAAAATTATTGGCGGGGTCGTCCACGCCCAAGATAATGCGAGACGTTTTCTGATCGACCTTGATGATTTCGCCGATGGCCACTTCGCGAGCGCCGATAACCGTGTCCATCTTCCGGTAAGGACTGAAAATCAGACCTTCTGCAAGCTCAACCTTAAACTCCTTCTTGAGTGCATCCAGCTCCTTCTTGGTTACCTCTTCGCCTTCAGCATTCTTGGCGTCTAGGTCACCTTCAGACACTTTGAGAAGAAAAGTCTTTCCAGCCAGAGGCGAGGCCTTACTGTCACTGCTGTCACCTTGGCTACTCTTCGATTGGGTGGTCTCTTCTTTTGTCTTGAAGAAAACCTTGGCTTCAGTGATGCCATTCTTTTGGGCCGCTATGACGGTAAAGACGGTGACATCCTTGGATTTTGTGTCCTTCGAGCGCTCCTGCACGCGCTCCCCCATCTCAACAACTTGACTTGTCTTGCTGTGAGAATTGCGGGCCACTGTGACGACAGCCCCTTTCTCTATCGTCTTCCTGCTAAACACGATCTTCTTCTGCGCACCCGCAGCCGTTGCCAGAAAAATGACTGCCAAGAAGGAAAGGGTGACCGTTCGTAACCAAAGTTTCATGACCATTCTCCAGTGTGGTGATACATTTCGATCGTCATTCAAACTACTGAGCCATCGATTTCAAGGGGTATCCTGGAACGAAACGTCATCATGAAACCACAAGAATGATCCCTCGAAGCCTGCAAGTCTCTTGCCTGTCACGACACCGGAGCAAATTGACACCCTCGCGCGGCCATTCAAAAACTGGTAACTTCGCTGATCCTAGATGACCCATTTGGGCGTAGCTGAGCATCAAATCTGTTCGAGCTGCGCAAAGTTTTCGTCTGCATGGTCTTATTTGCCTATGGTCTTCGCTTCATACATCTTCCTGTTCTATTTTCTGCCGATTTGTCTCGCTGTGTATTACTTGGCTCCGCGTCGAAGCCGCGAGCTCGTATTGACCGTGGCGAGTTACATTTTTTATGGGTGGTGGCGCCCAGACTTCACGCTACTCATGCTTTTTTCGACAGTCGTTGACTATCATGTTGGCAAAAAGCTCCACGCGTCATCAGACAAGAAACGGCGCAATCGTCTGCTGATGATTTCCGTTTGCGTCAATCTTGGCTTGCTCGGGTACTTCAAATATTGGAACTTCGGCATCGAAAACCTCAACGCCATCATCGAAGGCGCTGGCATGACGGAGGTTTCATGGCCGACAATTGTCTTACCCGTTGGCATTTCTTTTTATACTTTTCAGACCATGAGCTACACGCTCGATATTCACCGGCGGGTGGCAAAGCCGGTCGACTCGGCCATGCAGTTTGCTTGCTATGTCGCCCTTTTCCCCCAACTCGTCGCTGGCCCAATCGTGCGCTACAACACGCTTGCGAATCAACTCAAAAATCGCACCCATACGTTCTCGAAATTCGCCAGTGGGGCGCAACTTTTTCAACTAGGATTCGCGAAGAAAATCCTCATCGCAGATAGCCTGGCGCCTTTTGTTGACCAAGTTTTCGCTATGGACGACGCCGGATGTGGCCTCTCTTGGCTTGGGTTATCCGCCTATACATTCCAGATCTATTTCGATTTTTCGGGGTACTCTGACATGGCCATTGGCTTGGGGCGCATGTTTGGGTTCGAATTTCCGATTAACTTCAATAGCCCCTATAAATCTGACAGCATCACCGACTTCTGGCGACGCTGGCACATTTCGTTGTCGACCTGGCTTCGGGACTATCTCTACATTCCATTAGGCGGCAACAAGAAGGGGTCTATTCGCACCTATGTCAATCTTGCCGCAACTATGCTTTTGGGTGGTCTTTGGCATGGGGCAGCGTGGACATATATCGCATGGGGCGCCTACCAGGGATTTTTCTTAATCGTGGAACGAGCGGTTGGCAAGCGCCCTCTGTATTACGCAGCCCCTTCTTTTGTACGCATCGTCATCACCTTCATCTTGGCGATGATCGGATGGTTGTTCTTCCGAGCCAATACAATGACAGAGGCGATGCGCATGTTGAGCGCCATGTTCTTGATTGACGGCGTGGGGGATATGAGTTTGGGCGCTATGGAGCTTACGACCTTGCAACAAACGACCCTGGTTGCCAGCATCGTTCTGGCGTGGTTTGTTCCGAACACACAAGAGCTACAAGACAAAAAACCCTCCTGGTTACCTTGGTTCGCCTTGTGTCTGTTCATCGTTGCGATTGGCAGAATGATCCACCAGGGCCAGATTCCATTTCTCTATTTCCAGTTTTGATTTTGTAGGTGACCAACGATGGGAACGAAACTCTGTGCAATCCTGATGCTGGCCATCCTTGGAAGTACGCTTGTTGCGGACTTGTTTTGGCCAGCGCCAGTAATAGAAATTCTGGGCGAGGAAGCAGACGCCTTGAAGGCGACGTTGTCGGGAACGTTCATGGAGGGAAAGGCAGCGAAAAGAGTCGAACAACGGGTCGAATCGCGCTCACGATTGATCAGTTGGATCCGACCAAAGATCAACGCGGCCTTAATAGAGTCTTTCCATGACTTCCCTGAGGATGTGTTGCAAGGCGAAGACAACTGGCTTTTCTACAAAAAGAATCAAGTGGAGTGCGCCGCCGCCGATGCCGATTTGATCGCGGATCGTACTGCTTGGATCACAAGCCTTGTCAACATTATCCGAGGACATGGAATAGAAGTGATTGTCGTGCCCATCCCCGATAAGTCCGTGGTCGCCCAGGACTTTCTAAAAGCAGAAGACGGAACGCGTTCAAGAAAGAGCACTCAATTGTATCAAGTCGTGCTGAAAGAACTCGCAACACGGGGGGTCTCGCGCATCGACGTTGGCAGCATCATCGACAGGTTCCCGACTGAAGAGAGATTTCACAAGACGGGAACTCACTGGAAGGCACCGGTCATCCAGGAAACCGCAAGGACCGTTGCCGCGACCATTAGAAAACTAGTCGCCGACGACGACTTGGGTTTTCCAATCGCGACTCTCATTCGAAAACGACAAACCAAGTATCGAATTGGCAGCATCGCCAAGCGCTTGGACTTGCCGGCAAATTCCGATCTTATTGCTTTGTACTCGGCGGATGCCCCGGTCCTCCAGGTCGTCTACGACAAGAAGGCTGGTCGACCCCAGCCATATCATGGATCGAAGCAATCCAACGTCGTCCTGGCGGGAACAAGCATGTCGGACCACCGGCAGCTGGCTCAGATGATCGCTCATTTTTTGAAGACAGAGATTGAAGACCTGTCGAAACAAGGGTCAGGACCAACAGCGACCTTGGCCAAAGCGATCAAGTCATGCATGGACGGTGACCGGCCTT
>JAJRYU010000267.1 GCA_024275615.1 Planctomycetota bacterium | reverse complement strand
GAGCAAATGGGCCAAAGCCCAGCGCTTCAATGTGCGCCGAGTTGGCAACAAGCTCAAACTACGGAGGTGGGTGTGATGAAGAATGTCGAAATCGAATTTGAAGTCACGCCAGATGGTGAACTTATCACCTATCGCACCAACGAAGTGCCCGGCGAAGTCCATGAGGATATTGAGCAAGCCTTGGCTCAGCTCGAAGAACTTATGGGCACCGTTGTTGAGCGGAAATCTATTCGGCCTGGCTTTCAGCGCCACAACCATGTTCACCGTCATCAAGATGTTGGACGAAAAAGTCGCTGAAACCAGCCTGACCTTCACCAAAGTAGCCTATTGGGCTCTTAACATGACTTCCCACCACGACTTGAGGTTGGTGCAGGTCACTTGTCCATGCCTCACCGCATCGCCGAATTCTTCGGCACCCCAATTGTTCCATCCCATCAATCCATGACCTTCACCAGAGCTAACTCCAATTGGCGCTGCACGTTGCACCGCATTGGCAAGCACTGGTGAAGGTCTGTCTATTTTTCAGGAGAAAACACAATGAAAGAGAAACTCACGAATTACATTCGTGCCGCTTATCCGGTGGTCTACATCACCACCTTCGAAGAACCACGTATAGAAAGTGATCTCAAGGCCGTCTGCGACAATCTTGGATATGGCCTTCGATGCTGGTCTATTACCGAGGGGCTGCTCGATGTCACCACCGGCGCTGCCCAAGATCTTCAGGATCCCATCGATGTCTTGGCATCAATCCCAGAGATGCCAGAGAAGACAGTTGTGCTGCTCAGGGACTTCCATGCCTTCCTTGGCGATGAGACTCAGCCCATCAATCCCCTGATCGCTCGAACCATCAGAGACTTGGTTCGCACGCTCAAGACACGCCAGCAATGTTTGGTGATCTGTGCTCCTCTGCTCAGGCTCCCTGATGAGCTGGAGCGAGAAATTGTCGTCATTGAACATGAATTGCCCGGCCGTTCTGACTTGGGTGCCGTGATCGATGGCATCGTTGAAAGCGCAGGCCTTCCCATGATTGTTGGTGACGAAAAGGAACGACTCCTCGATTCCTGCATGGGATTGACCACTTCTGAGGCCGAAAATGCCCTGGCTTTGTCCTTCGTGGAAGTAGCTGGGCTCAGTCCAGCCATTGTAGCTCGTCAGAAGGCAGAAGCTGTCAGAAAGGGCCAACTTCTTGAGATCTATGAGAACCCTGGAAGCTTGGATGATGTTGGCGGCCTTGATGCTCTGAAGGCATGGCTCCTTCAGCGCCAAGATGCGTTTGGCAGTCGAGCAAAGGAGTTTGGGCTCCCTTCACCCAAGGGGCTGCTCATGGTTGGTCTGCCAGGTTGCGGCAAGTCGCTCTGTGCCAAAGCAACGGCGGCGGCATGGGAAAGACCCTTGCTGCGGTTGGACTGCGGCCGACTCTTTGGCGGCTTGGTTGGGGAGAGTGAACGGAACCTGCGTCGTGTGATTCAGGTGGCTGAAGCCGTGGCACCGTGCGTTTTGTGGATTGACGAGATCGAGAAGGGTCTTTCTGGTTCGTCGTCATCATCCTCTACTGACGGCGGCACTTCGGCCCGCGTCCTGGGATCAATGTTGTCGTGGATGGAAGAAAAGACGGCGGCAGTGTTCGTTATCGCTACCGCCAATGACGTCTCAGCCCTTCCACCAGAGTTGCTTCGCAAGGGCCGGTTCGATGAGACCTTCTTTGTTGATCTTCCCAGCGAGGAAGAACGGCAGAAGATCTTGGAGATCCATATCAATAAGCGTGGACGCGATCCCAAGTTGTTTGATCTGGTTTCCTTGGCCAAAGCCTGCGATCAGTTCTCGGGAGCTGAAATTGAATCGGCGATTGTCGCCGGGATGTTCGCCGCTTTTGAGTCTGGACAAGAGTTGGAGACTTCTCATGTCGGGGAAGCCATCAAAGAAACGGTGCCGTTGGCGCAGACCGCACGGGAGAAGATTTCTTCTTTGCGGGATTGGGCGAAGACTCGGGCGCGGCCAGCAGCCACACTTGTTGGCAAGAGCTTAGGTCGAAAGCTGGAGCCCTTATCGTGACTGTTGATTTGGGTGGGTTTACGCCCAAGAACGAGAACGATGAACGCTTCAAAAGAGCCAAGCGGGAGTTTGGAGAGAAGTCAAGGCATCTGACTGGGTTCCCAGGGTTGGATCAGGCAAGAGCTCTTTATCGGCTCATGTGTGATCCCTCTCAGTCTTGGCACCACCGCGCTTTGGCTACGGCTGGCGTCTTGTATTTGGTCATTCCACTTGATTGCCTCCCAGATTTCTTGCCTGGCGGCCTGCTTGATGACCTTGCGGTCATTCTTGCAATCGTGTTGATGTTGTCTGGCGTCATTGACGCCTTTTTAGAAGGAGAAAAGAGATGAACTTGTTCTTTGCGCATGCGGAAGATGCCGGTGTTTATTTGCTGGCGTTCTTGGTTGTTGGGGTTTTGGTGCGGTGGGCTGGAATGAAGAAGAGCCTTCGGTGACGAAGGCGAAGCCCCTTTTGGAAGGGGTTTCGTTTTACTTCGACCCTGGCCACAATTCCCAAGCCTTCTCGGCGACTGCTCTCGGAATCTCTCGACAGCTCGTCAGTTTTGGGTCAACATTCCATCCTGCGTCACTCATGGTCCTCTTGAAGTCGCGCCAAGAGATTCCGTGATCGTCAGTCTCGTCAGCGCAGTAGTACACGCTAATTCCTCTCTTGGCACTCGGGAGTCGCTCGATAGCGCGAATAGGGGCATGCCTGTAGACTTCGACTCCTCGGCCAGTCTTGGCTTCCTTCCGAGGTAGCCACGTGAAGATCACGAGATCTCCTACCGTTGCGTTTCTATGAAATGCGGATGTCCCGCTCCACCAGAACCAATCCACTGAATCAAATTCTGGCTCATCTGCCTCCAACTCCTCGCGTCGCTTCTCCGTCGCGTTGAAATCGCCGGGGAAATCCCCGTCGGCCGCGCTAACAAGCCAGCAACGCGGCGGTGCGATATTCAGCGATTTGCTCTTTTTCCGCTTCGATGTTGGGCCGGATCGAGTGACGGGTACCTTGGCAAGCGCTGTCAAATCATCAATGGAGAATTCTGACGATTGGTGCGATAGCGCAGATATAGTCTTCAGTGCTCCGGACACCAAATCGGGTTTGGTCGAGAAAACGGCGGTCTCAATGAGGTGGAGACGGGAGTTTCGGGACAAATTGGCAGAACCCACGATTGCCGTTCCGCCAACGACCAGAACCTTCGCG
>JAJRYU010000266.1 GCA_024275615.1 Planctomycetota bacterium | reverse complement strand
GGGGCGTAGCGATTCTTGCGGCGAATCCACTGCCCCAAAACCAACCCATTCGTGGCGTCGTCATCGGCGGCATTAGACCGGTGAAAGGGCAACTCGACGCATTGATGTGGTTGTCTGAATCTGTGAAGAGTTGTGTGCCATTCACCTTGGATTTCGCTGGACCTATTATCGATCCTCACTACGGTGAGAAGTTTCTTGCTGCCGTTGGTGAGAATGCCCGGGCTCAATACTGTGGCGAACTTAGTCCAGATGAGACGAAGGACCTCATCGATTCAGCGGATTTCTTGCTCAACTCCTCCGTGAGCGAAGGCGCATCCAACGCGATTCTCGAGGCTCTCGCTGCAGGACGCCCGGTTGCAGCCCGCGCTATTCCTGGCAACGCCGGTTTGCTCGCATCTGCACCTGCGGACATCGCTCTCCTGTTCGCTGATGACAAGGAGGGTGTCTCATCGTTTTACACCTGGCTGAAAAAAATCGGCTCCAGCCCTCCGCAAGAGACGATCCGCTTGGCACAGCGATTCGTTACCGGGTCTTTCAGTCTTGAGAGCGAACTTGATGCGCTCGAGGGTGTCTACAATCAGGTTCTACTCGCTTCAGAATAGAGGCTGAGACTATTTCTTGAAGACGCTGGTATCTAAGACAAACTTTATCTCTCGATCCCCGGCTTTGACGCCAGACACGGTGGACCAAACCTCTTTTCTATTGAAGCCGTCCTTGCTGTCCTTTGGGGTATTTCTCGAAAATACCTCCGTGACCACCGCCGTCTGCTCTTCTGTAGTCAAATTCGGCGAGATGAAGCAGGCTTGTAAGTCGAAGGTTTCTTCCATCTTGATATCGTTCATCTTGAATTGGCCTTTTGCGTCGGTAAAAGCCCGTGGGCCTCTTCTCTTCTGGGCGCCATTTTTTCCATTCGGCAGTGTTGAGAAGAGACTCATCTGAACATTCGCGATCGGGTTGCCTCCTTGGTCGACGACAAAACCAGTGATGTAAGCCACACGGCTCACCTTGAGGTCGTATTTCCTGTCAGCTCCAGGTTTCATCCTGACGGACTGCCAGGAACCACCATCGATGGTGAAACCATCGGGAGTCTCGATTTGCAGACGGACTCGGCCAATTGGGAGTCCGTCAAAAGCGTATTGGCCAAACTTGTCACTGACTGTGGTGAACGTGTTGGTGCCGCCGATAAGCCCCATTATGCCGTTGGCTGAATCTTCAGGACGGGCATTGATCGTCAGGCCCGCGAAAGGTCCATCGGGCCCAATGACTTGACCGTGGAGTCGAACTCCTGGTTGCAACTTGAGAGTGATTGGCTCCTTGCCGCACAAATCAGCAGCTATTTTGAGCTTTGCACCGCTGGCGAACTTCGGGTGAGTTGCCGAGAATTCCACTTCGATTCCACGTTTGATGCCGGGAATCGAGAATTTCCCTGACTGGTCAGAAATGATCGGCTTCCTCTTGGCCTGCGCCATCATTTCTGTAATCCGCACTGACCGGCTATCTTTGTTCTCAGCTGGCAACCAACGAACGATTGCTCCTGGAAGAGGATTGCCTGCTGGATCTAAGGTCTGGCCGACTTGAGTCAGGCCCCGCGTGAGAGTGATGACTTGACCACCGAGCACGGCGCCATCCTCCAGAAAGGGAAGATCGGCGAATGGGTCTTCTCCGTCTTCCTTGCCGCCAGCAAGCCCGCCAAAGACACCAAGCCCGGAGGGAGCGTTCTTCTTGGAAAAATACCCTCGTGCTGTAGCACCGATGATGAAGCGACCAGGCGTTGCACCCTCGAAGACAAAATCCCCGTTGGCATCTGAGACTATTTTTTTGCTTTGTGATGCCATGAAAGGGAAAGTGGACATGTCTTCGACAGACTGGACTTTGATTTGAGCGTTGGCAATTCCCTTGCCGGTTTCTTCGTCGACAACGCGGCCCTTGATCGTGCCACCTCCAGTCATCTCAAGATGACGAGTGATGGCGGAGCCTTCGTCTCCATTCAGCTTGAATTCAAGGGCAGCACCGGGCATCTGCCTGCTTTTTGACCCCTTTGGAATCACGAGCTTATAGCGTTTGTGTCTCGCGAGGATGGCGATGCGGCCTTTCGGTGATATGTCCCTGAGAACGTAGTTTCCATCAGCGTCGGAAACGGACTCAATGGCCAGGGGCGTTTGCCCACCCATGCCGACGATCTCAACTCCTTCAATGGGTTTGCCGTCGCTCTTGCGCGTAATCCTACCGGAGATGGTGACTCCTTTTTTGAGTGTCATCTCAATGGTCTTGTTGCCTTTTTCCTTTTCTACATCGAATCTCTCGTTGTCGGCGGCGAATCCTCTTGCACGGGCCATGAGTTGATAGCCGGATTTGCCGAGTTGGGTGAATTGGAAGTGACCGTTGGCGTCACTGCGGGTTTTTAGCGTCTTGAAGACAGATGGAATGCCGCCTCTTTGGTCTCTGAGAACCGCGATGAGGGCATCGCCTATCGGCTGGCCAAATGTGTCCTTGACCGTTCCCTTGATCGTACAGCCCGGAAGCAAGTCTACTTTGACTTGGGCTAACGCAGCTCCTTCCTTGATCCTAATCTTGTCCGAATGTTTGAATTCACGGCCCTCAGCCGTGACCGCCACCGCATACTCCCCAGGCACGACGTTTTCGAAAACAAAATTCCCGGAGTCATCTGTGATTGTCAATCCGAGAGGATCGTCATCGCGTGTCAGGTTGCGGATCAAAGCAATAAAATCGAGGTCGGCGAGATCGAAGGCGACATTTGGCAGGAGAGCCACGTTGGCACCCGGAAGGTTCTTGCCCAATTTTGTGACTTTACCGCGGATTTCTGTAGCCGGGAAAACCTCAATATCACCCAATTCGAGTTCTTGACCCTCGCTCAAGAAAAGTCCTGGTATTGCTTTTGATGCCAAACTGTCGCTGACAACCTTGAGTGACAATTCGGTGTCATAGGGGAGTGCCTTGACAGTGAAAATACCGTCTTCTTCGGTCTTGCCTGCGGCGATGGCCTCACCAAGAATCGTTGTTACGCGCACTTCGATTTTCGCGACAGTCGACTTGTCGCCGCCCTTGATAACTCGGCCGCTGAGACTGGCGAGACTCTTTGCTTGACGCTGACTCGATGTGTCCTTGGTGCTACCTGGCGTGGACGCCGGGAGGTCTATTTCTCTTGAGCTCCGCTTGATCTTCTTGCGCAGACCAGCGTCGTCGGGGTCTTGGATTTCTGTCGCGCTGCTTTCATCGTCCAGTTGGCCAGCATCTCCCTCTTGCCACAAGTTGAAGAACACAATGCCACAAACCAACAAGATGACGACAACGATGCCGAGGAGTAAGCCATTGCGATTCATCGTGTATTTCCTTCTTGACCCAAGAACTTCCAAGTATCGTTGTTGGCCCCTTGCCCCATCCCATATTGAGTTCCCGAACGTTATATTTTCTGATCTGTTCAGGAAATCTCAATTTCTTGATTCACCGAATTCTCGGGAGCTCGGAGCCACCTTGTGTGAATTTATAGCCAACATGCAAATTTCGGAACCTTTTTCGTCGAAAAGGGTTTTAGGGGCCGTGCGAGTCGAATTCCCTGCGAATCAGGGGGCAATTTGGCTGGCCAGCTTCGGGTCTGCTCCTGCGGCAGCAATGACGACATCGACAACTGGAAAACGCTATGACCAGAAATAGACGCAAATTCTGTGGTATCCTCGTTTGCTCTTCGATCTTGATGACTTGGGGCTACGTCGGAGGGAGTCAGTTCCTGCAGAAGGTCGGCGCGACAAGCGATCTCAATACTCCTCCTGTTCCCTTGGCAGCGGCTGCCCGAAACATTGATCGTCTGGTTAGAATCGATCTCAAGAAAAACGGCCAAACAGCCAACAAGATGACATCCGATGCGACTTTTCTTCGTCGCGTGTACTTGGACACGATCGGTCGCATACCCAATATCAAAGAGACCCGCGAATTCTTGCGTTCAAGGAACCCAAACAAGCGCAGCGATCTGATTGATGTTCTCCTTGAGTCACCGGGTTACGCGAGCCATAACTTCAATTATTGGGCGGACATTTTTCGGATCAAGACTAGGCTTGCTCAGCAAGTGAGCGGTGAGCCGTTTATCCACTGGATGAAAGAGTCTCTGCAGCAAAACAAACCCTACGACGTGTTGGTCCGCGAGATGTTGACGGCAACTGGTGCTGCTAACGAGCAAGGCAATGGGGCGACTGGCTTCTTGCTGCGTGATAGAAACATGCCTCTCGACAGCATGGCCAATACCGTTCGTATTTTTCTGGGGACTCGCATTGAATGCGCCCAGTGCCACAACCATCCATTTGCTGATTGGACTCAACGTCAGTTCTTCGAAATGGCAGCTTTTTTTGGTGGTATTCAATACGTCAACGCGTTGTTTACCAAACCGGAAGGTCGCAAGCTCCTCAGACAGGCACGGGGTTTGAGGAAGCAACAGGGCGAGCAAGCGTCGCGCCAGTTTCGGCGGCAATTGCGCCGCGTGCTTCAGCCAGGCATTAGCAACGGCGGCACGGGG
>JAJRYU010000265.1 GCA_024275615.1 Planctomycetota bacterium | reverse complement strand
TCGACGTAGAGGCCTGGATTGTCCAATGACGGTCGCACGCCAGCCATTGCAGCTAGATGGACAACAAGATCAACAGGCGACGCGAAGCATCGGGCGACATCCTCTGGAATGCGGAGATCACCTTCGACCAATGAGTAGCGAGGCGACCCAAGGTGCTCTTCGACATTTTGTCGCTTGATCGAAGGATCATAGAAATCGTTGAAGTTGTCAAAACAAACGACGTCATCACCCCTCGCAAGTAGATGATCGACCAAATGGGAACCGATGAAACCGGCTCCCCCAGTTACCAAGATACGCGCCATTCTAGTGCTCAAAGCCTCCGGATCTTGGCAGGATCGTCGATTCCTGACGTCAGGTTCCTGGCATCCACTACTTTCTGCGAATGCTCAACAATCATCGAAGCGTCAAACTGGCTATGATCAGTAGCGATGACTGTACAGTCCGCTCGGCTCAACTCTTCGGCATTGAGTTCAACCTTCTTGGCCCCTTTGGCTGCAGGATTGTCGGCATCAACGAAGGGGTCACAGAAGACAACATCGGCCCCAGATTCGCTGAGCAAACGGATCATATCGATTGCTGGTGATTCTCGACAATCGCTCACATCTCTTTTGTAAGCGAGCCCCATGACTAGCACACGGGAGCCATTGACAGACTTCCTGTCTTCGTTCAGAGATGCTGCCACCTTATCGGTTACGTACTCCGGCATAAAACTGTTGATTTCGTCAGCCAGCTCGATGAATCGGGCATGGTAGTTGAGAGTCTTCAGTTTCCAGCTCAAGTAGTGAGGATCAATGGGAATACAATGCCCTCCCAAACCTGGACCTGGCCAAAACGGCATGAATCCGAACGGCTTGGTGGCGGCAGCTCCGATGACCTCCCAGACATTCACTTTGAGCTTGTCGCAGATGATCGCCAGCTCATTTACCAAGCCGATGTTGACGCTGCGAAAAGTGTTCTCCAAGAGTTTCACCATCTCGGCGGCTTGGGTCGAAGTCACGGCGACGACTTCATTGACAGCATGGCCGTAGAGAGCCGTGGCCACTCGAACACAATCAGGAGTGACCCCACCAACAACCTTGGGTGTATTCCTGGTGTTGAAACGAGGATTGCCTGGATCGACACGCTCAGGCGAAAACGCCAAGAAGAAATCCTCGCCAACCTTGAGCCCAGTCTCTTGCAAACGTGGCAAGATGACCTCGTCCGTTGTGCCTGGATAGGTCGTGCTTTCCAAGACAACGAGCTGACCACTTCTGAGATTTTTGGCGACCTCCTCAGTAGCGGCCACAATGTAAGAGATGTCCGGATCCTTCGATTTGCGCAAGGGAGTTGGGACGCAGATAGAAATGGCGTCCACTTCAGCCAAGATCGCTCCTGGCAAGGAAGCCGTGATCAGACCTTTGTCGACCAGTTTTTTAAGTTCCTCGCCATCGACATCACCGATGTAGCTTTCGCCACGATTGATCTGAGCAACTCGATCCTCCGAAACATCGATGCCAACGGCACGAATACCCTCCTTGGCAAACTCAACCGCCAAAGGCAGTCCGACATAGCCCATGCCAAGAATAGCGACGCGCGCTTCCTTGTTGTTGATCTTTGCGATCAGCCTATCTGCGAATTCACTCATCGATATCTGAGTCCTTTACCTACTCGACTGTGACGCTCTTGGCCAAGTTTCTGGGTTGGTCCACATCGCACCCACGTTCCCGGGCGACAAAATAGGACAAAAGTTGCAAGGGAACGACATTCACAATGGGACTGAGCAACTCATCCATCCTTGGAACGTAGATGACATCATCAGCTACTTCCTGGATTGCGTCATCACCAGCACTGGCAATAACGATCATCTTGGCATCCCGAACCCGCGCCTCTTCAACATTGGTGACGATCTTGTCGTAGATCGTGCTTTCTGTGCAAATTGCCACAACTGGGAGTTTCTCATCCAAGAGTGCAATAGGCCCATGTTTCAATTCACCAGCGGGATATCCTTCCGCGTGGATATATGAAATCTCTTTCAGCTTGAGTGCCCCCTCAAGAGCGATGGGATAGTTAACGCCTCTACCGATGAAGAGAAAATCTTGTGCGCTGACATACTTAAGAGCAACTTCCCGAACGTGCGCTTCTGATTGTAGTGCTGCTTCGACTGCATGGGGCAGCTGGCGCAACCTTTGACAGTGCTTGCGAATATCACCTTCACTCAAGACACCCCGAACGCGACCGAGCTTCAGTGAAAAAAGCAAGAGTGCAACAAGCTGGCTGACAAACGCTTTCGTTGAGGCAACGCCAATCTCCGGCCCGGCGTGTGTCATGATGGTGCCGTCAGCCTCGCGCACAATCGTCGAGCCAATGACATTGCAAACGCCAACCACCTTGCAACCTGCTTTCGCGGCCATACGCATTGCCGCGATGGTATCGGCTGTTTCGCCGGATTGGCTAATGGCGATAACCAACCCACCTTCTTCCAAGACGGGGTCACGATAGCGCAGCTCGGAAGCATAGTCGACATCAACTGGGATGCGCGCTAGCTGCTCGATGTAGAATTTGGCGACGTGCCCGGCGTGCCAAGATGTACCGCAGGCAATGATATTGACTCGTTTGATTCCTTTGAGAATCTCATCATCGATGGCGAGCTCTTCGAGGCGGATTTCACCTTTGTCTTCATCCAATCTACCAAGCAACGTGTCAGAAACGACTGTCGGCTGTTCATGAATCTCCTTGAGCATGAAGTGCGGATAACCTCCGCGCTCGGCTTGGGCCAAAGACCAGGAGATCGTTGTCGGCGTGTAGTCGACAGCTTCACCCGAGAGTTTCCGGATCTCAAGGGTCTCACGACGAATCGTCGCGATTTCCTCATCTCCCAAATAGACAACTCTGTTGGTTTGGTCCATGACTGCGGTGACGTCAGACGCCAAGAAATTGGCACCTTCACCCAAGCCAACAACAAGTGGACAGTCTTTTCTTGCGCCGACAATGAGTTCGGGCCTATCAGCATGCATGACGCCAATGGCATAGGCGCCTTTCAGCCGGCGGATCGATTGGGCGACGGCATCGGTGAGATCGCCGTCAAAGTTGCTTTGGACCAAGTGGGCAATGACTTCGCTGTCTGTGTCGGAAGCAAAAACATGCCCCTTCTCACGGAGCTCAGCGCGTAGTTCGCGGTAGTTTTCGATGATGCCATTATGGACAACGACGATGCGTCCACTGCCATCGCGGTGGGGATGCGCGTTGACTTCCGTGGGGCGACCATGTGTTGCCCAACGCGTATGCCCAAGACCTGTCGAACCACCAATGCTCTTGTCACCCAAGCTGTTTTCGAGGTTGGCAAGTTTGCCAACTTCACGCATGGTCTCGATTTCGCCGTCCCCAAGAATGGCGAGGCCAGCGCTATCATAACCTCGGTATTCGAGACGCTTCAGGCTACTAATGAGAATACGGGGGGCTTCATCCCCCGCAGTCACACAACCAACGATTCCACACAAATGTCAGCCTCCTTTTCTTAGGGACGCTTCGTTTTTTTCGATGCACGCCGCGAAGTAAGCGAGAGTTTCTTTGAGGCCATCCTCCAGGAGGATCTTCGGCTCCCAACCGAGAATTGACCGCGCGCGCGTGATATCGGGTTGGCGCACTTTTGGATCATCTACGGGTAGGGGTTTGTTAACGATCTTGCTGGCGCTACCCGTAAGTCGGACCACTTCTTCGGCGAATTCCATGATGGTGATTTCCGCCGGGTTACCAATATTGACAGGGTCTGCTTCATCACTCATCAAGAGTCGGTAGATACCGTCGATAAGGTCTGTGACGAAGCAAAAACTGCGAGTCTGTGTCCCGTCGCCGAAGACTGTGATATCGGCTCCACTGAGAGCTTGCGACGCGAAGGCTGGCAAGGCGCGACCATCATTGAGACGCATCCGCGGACCGTAGGTGTTGAAGATGCGAACAATCCGGGTCTCGACGCCATGGTAGCGATGGTAGGCCATAGTCATCGCCTCGGCAAAACGCTTGGCTTCATCGTACACGCCACGAGGTCCGACCGGATTGACATTGCCCCAATAGTCTTCCTGTTGAGGATGAACTAGGGGGTCACCATA
>JAJRYU010000264.1 GCA_024275615.1 Planctomycetota bacterium | reverse complement strand
TCAAGGCGCCCCCGCCTCAGTCAGTCGAGCTGCTTGAAGGCTCAGTCGAAGCTCTCAACATGGTTCTCCCGCTCTTGAGTCAAGTCAAGATCGTGACCCGCATCGTCGGCAAGAAACCGCAAATACCGATTGATGTCACATTGAGTTTGTTCGGGGTCGGTGGCAAGAACTGGGGACGATCTTTCAAAGCGGATCTCCAAGCACCAGGAGAAAAGTTTCTTGGAGTTGAGTCTGGTTCCTATTCCATCACGACATCGCGTCGAACTGCGACGACAGATTTTGTCATCTTCTCAACGGCAAAGCAGATAACTGTTGGCGACGTGGGGACTCCGGCCATTGAGGTCTTAGTCTACACACGAGGTCACACTCTTCGAACAAAAGTTGTCTTTTCGTCAGGTGAGCCCATCTCCAACATCAAGATCGCAGCGAGCTTGCGCCCAAAGGCATTCCCGCACATGGTTGCCAGCCTTAGGGGTCGTACAGACGAAAACGGCGAATTCGTTTTTTCTTCTCTTCCAGATGGCATCATCGAGATGTGGCCATGGATTCCCTATTCTGCCAATACCGACAACCAGATGCGTTTCGCCAAGTATGGTCGAGACAAGATCCAACTAGAGAAGTTTCGGACCGACGTGCGGCATGCCGTTCTAGTTCTGGACCGCGGATACACCATCGCCATGAAGTTCTCTGTCCCTCTCAAAGGAGGTGAGTCTATTCATGTAGACAAGCACTTTCTTAGTGGGCTCCCTTTGGTGAGGGGCACAGAGTCAATCGACTTGCGCCGGTTTTACAGAGGTGTCTACACTCTGGTCATGAAATCGAAATCAGGCAAAGAAATATCACGCAAGACAATCGACTTCACCAAACTCAAGCAGGGTGTTTTTGAGCTTGTTGTTGACATCTAACTTCCGGTGTGTCCTCGGTAATCTGAAATTCCAGCGATGGTCTCGTGGATGCGTGTATCCTCGTTTCTTGCTTGTCTGAACCAAGATCAGCCTTCACCATTGGCCAGCTCATTCTTGTCTTGGGTTTCTCTTCTGAGGCCCAATCGTCTAATCTTTGAGAATCCCGGTAACGATTGGGTATGGCGAGACAAGTAGGGGCGTCATGAGAACCAAGATTGAACAGTCCTTCGTGAAATACCAACAAACACGTGAGCCAAAGTATTTGGCGGCCGTGTTTGACGCCACCGCAGCAGATCTCTTGTTGACGGCGATTCACCTTGCTGACGACTCTGATAGTGCTGAAGACTTAGTCCAAGCGACTTTTCTGACAGTGATTCAACGTGCACGTGACCATGATCTAGGGCGGCCGCTCTTGCCCTGGCTGGTGGGCATATTGAGCAATCACGCCAAGAACCAGAAACGATCCATGAATCGTGTTCTCGATCGGTCGCGGATCAAGAGACCTGGGGGAACTACGCCCTTAGAGACTTTGGCAGCTAGAGAGAACCGTCAGGCGGTTACCACAGCCATTGATGAGCTTGACGATCCCTATCGTCTAACTCTGCTTTTGCACTTGCGTCATGGACTTTGTCCCGCAGACATTGCCCACGTACTTAACGAAAATCCGGGCACGATTCGTGTGCGGATTCATCGTGGCCTGGACCGTCTCAAGGGACTTCTTCCCGCAGGAATCGCCGTGTCGATCTTGATCTCAACCCCTGGATTGGCGGCTGTGCGGTCGGTGGTGCTCACCAAGGCTGTACAAGATACCGCCCTAGTGACAAGCACACCTCTCGCAGTATTCGGAGGATTCATTGTGGCGAAGAAAGCACTCATTGTGAGCGGTCTCATTGTTGCCCTGGCGATCGTAACTTGGATTGCGGGCAGGGGACTTGCCGAGGACGACGCCTTGGACTTTGAAACGACGGAAGTAGAGGAAGTCATCCCAAAGCCTAGGCGTGAACCAAGAAGGTCGCCGGTGAAGGAGGGGCAACCACTTGGCGCAGACGCGGCTAGAGATGAAAGTACTTCTCAAGAACTGTTCACAGGGAAAGTTGTTGATGGAGAAACCGGTGATCCTATCGTGGGCGCAGACTTGGCGGTCTACGCTCCCGTCAAGACAACGCTTATTGATTTTCAGCGCAAGTGGCGGCATCTAGCCAGATGGAATTTTGACGGTTCACCGACTCAGCAGGGATGGCCAGCGCTTCTTGGCAAACTGGAGCCTCTCACCCGAGCGGGGCGAGCTGAAGTCGAGGTTTGCGAGCCCCCTGGTGCCACGTCCCTTCCCTTGGCGCGTGCGACGAGCGATAAGGATGGACAATTCCATATTCCGCTTGTAGATCGTCCTGGAATACTCCGTTGCAGCCGCGAGGGATTCCAAGATCGCTTCATTGTTGTGGGTGATGCCAAGGCTATCGAAGTCGTAACCATGTGGCCGGGAAAGTGGCTCTTTGGGGTTGTTGTCGACCCCCAAGGACACCCCATCAAAGAGCCCGTGACTTTGTCTTTCTGTGCGCCAAGCAGGGCCAGCCATCGCGGACGATGGACAGCCACGACGTCACCCAACGGGACATTTGAAGTCATGGTCGGTGCGCCCCAAGTTGTGGTGCAATGCATGACACGAGGGTACATGCTGACGGATGCGGACTTTGGTGGCCGTCGTTCGGCGGTCATGAGTTCACTCAAGACGGGCAATGACAAGAAAAACCCATACCAGATTGCCGCCCGAAAAATGGCCACGATTCTGGTACGAGATGCGGTCACCAAGATCCCCATCGAAGACGTGTTTCTGTTGAGCCGAGACTTGCAAAACGGTTTTCTTTCAATTTCCGGGCGCGTCTTCGCACCGCTTGGCCGCATTGAGATTGTCGGGACTCAAGGGTTCATGTTTTCTGACGACTCGATCCGTGGAATGTGGCGTAATAAGACCTACATGGTTTCGTTGTGGGCTGAGGGGTATGAAGACGCTCAGGTGAAAGTTGAGAATCTACTGTCGACGACGAAGGACATTGTCGTCGAACTCAGACCTGGAAGGATGAGTGATCTCACCGGTGTCGTGCGCCAAAACTCAAATCCCATCAAAGGAGTCGCGGTGAGTGTGTTGGCGCTTAGCTCCCAGGGAGGATGGAGCGGCAATGGCAGGAACTTGATTGATGCGACGGCGACGGATGAGAAGGGTAATTTTCGCGTCAAGGTCCCCCGTGGTAAGTATCTGCTTCATCTACTAATAAAGGACATCTCACATTGGCGTGTTGTGGAGGTCCAACGCACGCAATCGATTGATATTGATCTCGCCCACTTGGCGGAGATTTTGGTCAAAGTTCAGGACTCCCACGGACGTGCCTCGGGCGATCACACGGTTATTTTCCAAGGCCTGGATCGGCGCAACATGAGAACTTCAACGAATGAAGAAGGTGAAGTGCGTTTTGCCTTCCTCCCAGCTGGCACTTTCAAGGTGTTCTTGCCTGGCGCAAAGCCCCGGGGTTCATTCCTAGCCGAATCGGCGTTTAACATCGAACTTGGCCCAGGAGAATTGAAACGAATCGATGCGACACTCTCTTCTTCTGCGCCTTCGGTTTTTCCGCACCTCAGTGTGAAAGGGGAGGAAACTCTTGTGGGGTGGAAGGCGCGGTGGGGGGGAGGTCGTGTCAGAAAAGTCGTTGCCATTGCTGCCAATGGCGAGATTCCAATCAAAGTGCCAAGTCAAGAGGGTACAAGTATTGATATCGTTGCTCCCGGTGGCGCAGCCTGGAATTTTTATGTTCCCAAGAAACTTGGCGATGGTTGGCATATTGAGATCGACTTGAGCGGGCTCAAGATCGATGGACGTCTTCTCGATTGGGACGGCAAGTTGCCGGTCAAGGGTATTCATATTCGTGCCAGCCTGTCCGGCGACTACTTGGGGCCATCGTTTTTATGTGCCTCTGATGATGAAGGGCGTTTTCAACTGCGGGGCCTAAAACCTGGCTCCTACACCTTGGGTTTGACGATCCCATGGACGCGTTCTTGGTCACGACGGAGGAGCACGTTACCCAAGACAATGTCCTTGAAGGTAGGTATTCAGGCCAAGACAAGCCCGAGTCAACTCCATGTGCGTTTGCCGCTTAGGAATCGTCAGGGCGTTCTTTCCGCAGCCAAGATAAAAGGGCAAGTGTTGGTCGCTGGCCAGGCTTCCAAAAATGCCCAAGTCAACGTCGTGGGTATCCACGAAACCCAGGCATACACTCTTTTTGTCGTCTTAGAAAATGACTTTGGCAGCACGGATGAAAACGGCAACTACCAAGTGATCGCACCCCGGGGCCTGCGTTACCGTGCTTGGGTTCTTGTTGAGGACGAAGGCAAGCGCAAGCGCCACGGGCCAATCGAATGGAGTGAGGTCGGCAAGCCTCAAGTGGTTCGCCACGACTTTTCCTTCGATTGACAAAAATCCAGAGTTCGAATTTCTACTCATTAGCCGCATCAGTTAGGCCGTGGCATGGTAATCTCAGGACAGCCGGACAACTGAAGTCGGCAATCTTGTGTGCACAGAGAACGACCATGGCTGACGATCGCACCTATCCCATTTTTTCTGCAGAAGTCGTTGTTCCTTGTGATGAGCTCGACGAGACCTTGGATTTCTTCGTCGAAAAACTTGGCTTCGTCGTTGAGACGATCATTCCTGCCGACAATCCTCGGGTCGCAGTCATCTCGGGATTGGGTGTAAGACTTCGGTTGGAAATCGGCAGCTTGGCACCCAAGCCACACCTGCGACTGCGCTGCACCGATCTCCTCTTGGCTAAGGAGGGCAAGAAAGCGCTGGCAGTCCCAAAGGGCCTGGCCATCGAAATTTTGCCGTTAAGGCAAGCTCTTGATATTCCCGAGCACCAACAAGAACTTGTCATCACCAAGCTGAAAGACAAAGACACCTGGATCAAAGGCCGCGTCGGCATGCGCTACCGTGATTTGATTCCCAAAGAGCTGGGCGGGAAGTTCGGCGCTTCCCACATTCATGTCGAAGAGGCTGGGCCTCTCAAAGACTATGTCCACTATCACCTTGTCCAATTTCAAATGATCTACTGCTACAAGGGTTGGGTGCGTGTTGTCTTGGAAGACCAGGGGCCTCCTATCCTCATGGAAGCGGGTGACTGCATCCTTCAACCACCTGAGATTCGTCATCGAGTTCTGGAGTCGTCCGGTGATCTTCATGTCATCGAATTGAGTTGCCCTTCGGGGCATGAGACTCACGCCGACCGCGACATGGAATTGCCAACACCCACGGTGAATCCCGAGCGTGAATTCTCAGGACAACAGTTTGTTAATCATGTCGCCAAGAACGCCTCTTGGGGGCCTTGGTTTTCACCAGGGATAGAAGCGCGGGACCTTCTTATCAACGAAGGCACACGAGGCTTGGCCGGAGCTTATGTGGTTCGTCCCGCAAGCGCTCATCACATCGGCCCAATCAGATGTGCAAGGGAGTTCTTTTTCGTGTTCATACTCGCGGGAACCATGGTTCTTGAGGTTGACAATGTGAAACGAGGAATCATGGTTGAGGGTGATAGCTTCGTTTTTCCCCAAGACTGTTCGTTTTCCATGACACTTTTTTCTTCAGACCTCGAGTTTCTTCATGTCGTCTTGCCGGGCGAATTGGCCATGTTGGCGCCTTGAGAATCGCACCTCAGTGAACGAAACGCGAAGACAGACCTGTTCGGGCGGTCATGTAAGGAAGGCACTGCCGATGACCCTGGCGACAAACGTCATAAGCTTTGTGTATAAAAGCAGTTAAGTCAATATGCTCAACGTCCTTGTCGCCACAATTTCCTCGCTTTTGTCAAATATCCTAAGACTCAAACGTATGGTTTTTGTCTGATGTTTCATTCAGAAACGGCCGAGAACGGCCGAATTTGATCGATTTGACCCAATTCGACAGCTTGGATTGTGGGCAAACTTACGGTGAGCTCTCAGCACAAATCACATAAAGATGCAATCTTTTCTTGTTTTGGAATGGCTGGAGCACGCAATTTGACGTTAGAACATAGGGAAGGCTTGCATCCGCAAGTTTTCGTTAGGGACCAAGCCTTGGCTTGATTCCTGTGGTGCTTCTTCAATCTCGTGCTGAGATCTTCCGAATTGCTTCGGCAAGGAGGGCGGCGAGTCCGGGACTAAGAGGCAAAGACGTTTTCGACCAAGAGACTTGAGATCGGCTGAAAAGCTGGGCTTGAGTATGCTGCCTTCAAGATAGCGATTTCGCTGCCGGGCTTCTCTCGCGGACGACAACGGCTGTTTTTTGGGACGTCTTTGGGCGTCCAGTTTTGACTCGATCGCAAAGGCGATCATTTCTTTGAGAGAACTCATGTCTGAGAACAAACTTTACGTCGGCAATTTGCCGTTCAGCGCAACAGAGAACGAACTTGAGGTCGCATTCGGCGAATTCGGTTCTGTTCAGTCCGTCAAACTCATCACGGATCGTGACACCGGCCGCCCACGCGGTTTCGGTTTCGTCGAGATGGGCAGCGACGAAGAAGCCCAGGCAGCTATCGATGCCATGAATGGCAAGGATATGGGCGGACGCGCAATGACCGTTAACGTTGCTAAGCCACGCGAAAATCGTGGTGGTGGCGGTGGCGGTGGTGGCGGACGCGGTGGCTACGGTGGCGGCGGCGGCGGTGGCGGCGGCCGTGGCGGTTACGGTGGTGGCGGCGGCGGCGATCGCTGGTAGGAATCGATTCCAACCAATCACCTCGGGGCCGGTTTTCTTCGGAAAGCCGGCCCCGTTTTTTTATGTCGATTTTTCCCCAGTGATCAAGAAGAAAGCCGCACATCATGGGATGGGCGGCTCTTCTTGCGGTATTTCAATGGAATGAGGGCTTAGTTTTCTCTGTAGACCATCCGTTCCAGTGTGGTCTTGCCCTGGTTCCAACCAAAGATGGCTTGGGCATTTTTCGCCAGCACCGTGTTGACGCCTACCATTTCCGCTGGCCCGTGGGCTTGAAGGCGATAAGCCTCATTGTGGTCCGTGACGAAGCCGATGGTGTCACGATTCGCATCGAGGATGAAAATCTCATAACGATCATTTAGGTCGTTGCTGTCATTGTCTTTCAGGCGTTTCTTGTCGGCGTAGCCGGCCAGTTTGCCGTCGTGAAAGATCTTGTGCAGCGAAACATCTTCGTAACGATCTCTGGCCTCTGGATAGAGGATGCGTGGTTCACGCGTGTACTCGACCGATGTATTGCATGCAGCCAAAGCCAGTACACAGAGCGCCAACAGGGCTCCGAGTTTCATGTGGGACATTCAAGAATTCTCCCAAATCCTTCTGTGAACACGTTCTGCGCTTTCCGGCGCGGTGGAATGTTATCATGGTGCAAATTGCTTAGGAAGAGAATTTGTGCCAGGAGAAAACGTGAGCGAGTTGGAAGGTTTTTTTGGCGAAGACGGAGCAGCTGGTCGGCAGCTGGAAAACTACCGTTTGCGCCCTCAACAGCTCGAAATGGCCCATGCGGTGTCATCTGCGATCTCTGAACGGAAGCACCTCATCGTCGAGGCTGGCACTGGTGTCGGCAAGAGTTTGGGGTACTTGGTGCCTGCGGTTCTCACTGCGATTCCGCAAGGGAGACGTGTTTTGGTCTCCACGCAGACATTAAGCCTCCAAGATCAGCTGATTCAGAAGGACATTCCCTGGCTTCAGAGTGTCATTTCAGGTGGTTTTAGGGCGGAAGTCGCTAAAGGGCGGAGCAATTATGTTGCCCCCAGGCGTTTGGAAGCGGCCATGCAAGGGGCCACAGATGCTTCTGTTGAGCCAGAGACCGCCGAGCAATTGCGGCAGATTCTCCATTCTCTTCGCCAACGAGGGGCAGAGGGAACCAAACAAGAGATCTTCCCAACACCGGCCTATGATATTTGGGAGCAAGTCCAATCAGAGCATGGCAATTGCCTAGGCCGAGCATGCGGCCATTTTGACGATGATTGCCCCTATCATGCTGCCCGACG
This sequence comes from Planctomycetota bacterium, assembly GCA_024275615.1. Lineage (GTDB taxonomy): Bacteria > Planctomycetota > DRQF01 > S139-23. The sequence continues at coordinate 8,125 of JAJRYU010000264.1, read as the reverse complement.
TCGCCTCCAAGATGCCGACATCATCGTCGTCAACCATAGCCTCTATTTGGCCGATCTGGTCTTGCGATCGAAAGGTGCCAAGATCCTTCCTGATCATGATATTGCCATCTTCGATGAAGCTCACAGTCTTGAAGCCGTGGCCTTGGAACACTTCGGCGCCAGATTAACCAAGCGCATGGTTCGTTTGCTTCTCATGAGGTTACACAGGCGTCACAAGGGACTTGGTTTCTTGCAATACGTCAATCGAGCAGACGAAGCCCGCCGTCTTTGTGGCGAAGTAGAAGATGCTGCAGATGTTTTCTTCGAAGGGGTTTCGCAGTTTTGTGTTGGCCCGCGGGGAATCCGGGAGATTGCCGACGAGAATCAGATTCAAGATTGTTTGACGCCTGTCTTGCGGGATCTTGCCGCAGAAATGTCTGACCTCAAACTCGATTGTGGCTCGCAAGAACAGGAAACAGAGTTTCAGTCCTATATCACTCGCGTTGACGGCATGGTTGAAGCCCTACAGACGATTCTGCGTCCAAGTGCTGAGGCCCGTACGGTTCATTGGGCCGAGTCGCGGATGCGCGGAGCCGCGGTCAGTATTCAAAGCAAACCGCTCAAGGTCAGCGAGACTTTGAAGGAGTTGCTTTTTGATCGTGTTGGGACAGTCATTCTGACCAGTGCCACGTTGGCCACGGGCCGCCAAGGCGGGCTGGATTTTTTCGCGCGCAGCATTGGCGGCACAGAGTCAGAGAAGTTGCAGCTTGGTTCGCCGTTTGAGTACGAAAAAAACGTACGTCTTAGGGTGCCGACTTGGCTCAATGAACCCTCCAATGATGAGGACTATGAACAACGGTGCGCGAACGCTGTCCTGGGCTATTTGGAACACAGTCAAGGCGGGGCATTTATCCTGTTTACCAGCTATGATTTCATGAATCGCATTCGTGATCGTATCGCTCAGCGACTCGAGGACTTGGGGTTCCCGATTTTTGTACAGGGTGAAGAGATGCCTCGTGCGATGATGATCCGGGAGTTTCAAAAGTCAAATAACTCGGTGTTGTTCGGCACAGATAGCTTTTGGCAAGGTGTTGACGTCAAAGGAGACAAACTGCGCCTCGTTATTATTGCCCGCCTACCTTTCTCAGTGCCAACGGCCCCCTTGCAAAAAGCCCGGGCCCGCCTTGTGGAAGAAGAGGGGGGCAAAGCATTTCGTGACTTAGCGTTGCCGGAAGCGATTATCCGCTTCAAGCAGGGGTTTGGTCGCCTCATTCGTACCGAGACAGACAGTGGCACGGTCGTTGTTCTTGATACTCGGATTCGCAACAAGTTCTATGGCCGCGCATTCTTGGATGCTATCCCGCGAGTGCCAATCATTGAAGATTAGGCATGAAGCTTGCGTTTTGGCGCCTAATTCGGTTTGAAATCGTTTGCAACGACTGAAGGGATCTGCAGTTGTTGTTGAGCGGAAGCCAAAGTGGCAATCCTAATACCAATCCATTACAGAGAACGTCCCCATGTCAGTTGAGCCCAACGAATTTGAAGAATATGTCCTCGGAACGCACCCCGACGAAGCGCATCGCTTAGGCCTTCAACATGCCTTGTGGAGCGAGCACGCCCATGCCATTTGGAAACGAGCAAGGATTGGTTTCGGTAGCCGAGTTCTTGATGCCGGTGCTGGGCCCGGTTTTGCGACGCTTGACTTGGCGCGCATTGTCGGCTCTACCGGCCACGTAACGGCTCTTGAATTCTCGCCTGTTTTTGTCGAATCCCTCAGGAACACTCTAGCAAGAAACGCCGTTCCGGGCGTCGAGTCTGAGAACATCACAGTCTTGCAGGCAGACTTGCAGAATGTTGACTTGGCGGTGGAATCCCACGACGCCGCTTTCTTGCGTTGGGTCTTGTGTTTTCTGACCGACCCCAAGTCAGCGCTCATGAATGTTGCGAGAACACTCAAGCCCGGAGGCCGGATCGCCATTCAAGACTACTCCAATTTCATCGGAGCTTTGACGCTCTATCCTCACAGTGCTGCATTCGAGAAACTCGCGCATACTTTTCACGCTGGCTGGGTAGGGCGCGGCGGCAATCCCCGTGTGGGGCTCGAGCTACCAGAACTGTTGAATGCCTGTGGATTCGAGGTCGAGCATGTCAACTTGCTGAGCTTCGCCTTGCGTCCTCAAGACCCTCTTTGGCGATGGCCGGAGAGTTTCTTTCCTATTGTCGCCAATAGCCTCGTTGAGTCAGGCAAGCTTTCGAGCGAAGATCGCGATCGCTACCTCGCCGATTGGCAGGACCGGTCGCGTTCTTCGGATTCTCTGTTTGTCACACCGAGCATCATTGAGATCGTTGCACGGAAGCGGCGTTGAGTAGCCTGAGGATGAAGAGCGCTGGGCTGGCGATTCCCTCCCTGGGCACTGGGCGAATGAGGTGCAACAGCGCTGCTAGCTAGGCATCTGTGCTACTTCTTTTTCTTTTCCCGCCGTTTGCGGTCTTTCGCCAGTTTCTTGCGGTCCTTGTCGAGCTGGCGTTGGGGTGTTGTCAACAGCTCCCAGGAAATCTTTATCGATTTGCGCGGGCTGACCTTGTCGACGGTGAACTTTGCCCAATAGTCGGAGTCACGATCCACGGTGTGGACCAAGTAGGAATGGCCAGCGACTGGCGGTATCCCGGTGCCACTAAACGTACCGTCGTAGGGTGATCGCTTGGCACCCTTTTTCTTCGCGCTCTTTTTGGTGACCTTGCGAAGAGGTGTCTTGCCGAGGTCCCAGATGTCACTCTTGTCGTCGGTGACCATGCGCACGTCTAACATGTAGGGTTGCTGCTTGCTGCCTTCGCCTTGGAGGGCGACATCCCAATCGTTGCCGGTCAGCTTCAGGCCATTGCGGGTGGCATATTCGAAACTCATGGTGGCGTTCGTGTGGTCTGATTCGCTCAGCGTCTTGCGCCAGAGTAAGGTGATCTGACCGGATGTGGCGTAGGTGTCGGTTTTCTTTTCCTTGATTCCTTGCGCGGTGGCCAAAGTCACCAAGAAGAGAAACAGAATGCTAACTGCAATAGCGCGAATGATTGACTTCGTCGGTAAGCACATGGGGAAACTCCTGGTCAAGCCGCTCACTCGAAAGACGTGTCCGCGATTCAGAAACTCCCGATAATCTTTTCCAAGCCGGAAGCTGCATCTTTTGCCGATTCAGCGCAAGATGCCCCGACGGTGGCTCTATGCCTTATTGTCAGCGATGATCTTCTTGGCCACAAAGATGGCGGCACGGTTCGTCGATGTTTCTTCGGCCTTGGCCATGGCGAATGTCGACTTCAATGCGTTTTGGATATTGGCGATCTTGGCGAGGGCAACCTCTTCGTTGTAGCCTCCTTCGACAAACTCAACGCTCACGTTGATAATTCCGCCAGCGTTGATGACAAAGTCTGGGGCGTAGAGAATCCCTTTTTCGCGCAACACATCGCCGTGGCGAACTTCTGCTAGTTGGTTGTTCGCGGCACCGGCGATGACTTGGCAGCGCAGTCTGTCGATGGTCTTGTCATTGACGACCGCACCAAGAGCGTGGGGGGAAAACACATCGCATTCGACGTCGTAAATGGCGTCAGGCTCGACAAACTCGACCTCCGGGTGCTTCTCTTTCACCGTGGCGATGCGCTCAAGATTGATGTCGCAAGCCGTAACTCTGGCGCCAGCTTCCAAGAGTCTTGCGATAACCGCTTGCGCAACATTACCCACACCTTGAACTGCAATATGGCGCCCCTTGGGATCGTCCGAGCCAAAGGCCTCTTCCAGACAGGTTCTGATGCCGAGATAGACTCCAAACCCGGTGTAAGGCGAAGGGTTGCCGGAACCTCCCTTGGCGATGGGCAGTCCAGTGACCCAACGCGTTTCTTTCCGTACGAATTCCAAGTCGACGACCCGCGTGTTTACATCTTCCGCAGTGATGTACTTGCCATCCAGACTGTCGATGAAGCGTCCCATGGCACGCAGAGTTTCAGGATTCCGGACGACCTTGGGATCGCCGATGATGACGGACTTGCCACCTCCCAAGCCGGTCTGGGCGATCGCCGATTTGTAAGACATGCCTTTGGAGAGACGCAGGACATCGGTCAGTGCATCCTCTTCGTGCTCGTAGGGCCAAATGCGCAAACCACCCAAAGCTGGGCCTAAGGTTGTGTCATGAACGCCGATGAATGCGTTGAGGCCGGTCTCTTCATCCGTGGCATGAACAACGGTTTCGTAGTTTTCAATATCGAGCTTGCGGATCTTCATAGGCAGGAACCTGTTGACAAAAGCGAGGGATGGTTGTCGAAAGTACACAAGTGCTTGTGCGCCACAGTCATATGTCAATTAGCCCGGCGCATCAAGAGGCCGTTTTTCGTCCTCCTAAGTCTCTCCCTGCTTAGTGGTTCCGTACGCCAATCCATGTCGGCTTGGGGCAGGAAAATTTGATTTCCACCGCTCAGGCCGCTCACTCTTCTATAATCTATAGGACAAAGTGCTTTGCGCATGTGGGGTGAATGCCCGATCTAGTTCCGGTGAGCAATTCGCCAATTTTTGCGTCTAAGCCCATGTGTCCTCATTTGTGCAACACGTTTTGACTTTTGAGGACAGGTTAAGGAAAGGGCAGGTCACTAAAATAAGAGTCACAAAGTATTGCAGGACAATGAATTATGTGATTTGCCAGGTTCTTCTTTCAGTTTGGCATCGCGATTGCGATGGGAAGGGTGGATACGGGTCACCTGTCGGGCCCAGCTCCTTTCTTCCATTTGGGATTGGAAGATAGAGTCGCAGCGGCAGTGAGGGAGAACACCATGATGGAGCTCACGAAGAAAGTAGAAAAGGCGGTCAAAAAGCCAGGCCAAAAACAGCCACGGCGCGTGCGCAGCCCGGAGGAAATCCGGTTGGAAAAAGAGCGCATCGTGGCCGCTCAAGGCGGTGACATGAAGGCATTTGAGTCCTTGGTCACTGAATACGAAAAACGCGTTTTTTGGGTCGCCTTCAATCTCGTCAACAATGTCGAGGACGCCAAGGACATCTCACAGGATGCCTTTTTGCGGGTCTTCAAGGCCATCGGCCGCTTTGACCTTAAATACAACTTCTACACTTGGCTCTATCGTATCGTCGTCAACCTCGCCATTGACTCTCTGCGTAAGAAGGGCAAGCAGGGGAAAGTCAGCCTGGAGGAGTTTCCTGCTGACCCTGTTGAGACGTCCAAAGGTCCTGAAGACCAGTTGTGTTCGATAGAATTGGGCGAGCGAATTACCGCGGTCTTGGAGAGCATGCCGGAGAAATACAAGACTGTGATTCTCCTGCGCGATGTGCACGAACTCAGTTGTGAAGTGATCGCAGAAATCATTGATTGCACCAACGCCACGACTCGTTGGAGATTGCACAAAGCCCGAGAGATCTTCCGCGAGAAGTGGGAAAGAGTTGAGGTCTAAATGTGACCCGGGGAATCGAAGTTTCAAAGACGGGCGGCGCACGTGCGCCAGCCCGTTTTTTTTTTGGTCTGCCCGCCATGATTGCCGACGTGCAGGAATCGGATCGATCCATGAGCGTCAAAAAAGAAAACGCCGGCAGTCCCAGCCGGGAGCGCGGACGTCCCGTCCGCAATTCTTCTTCTTCCACCCCTCCTCAATCCATCAGAATTCGATGCCAAGTCTCGGCGTGAGGGCGGGAGATTGGCACAATCTCATTCCCTCACTCTACTTGCTACATTTCTGGGTCTTTCCAGGGCGAAGCTTCATCGGCCGTGCTGGCTGAATCGCCACCGCTAGCGCGGCCTTCCAACTGTTCAATCCGTGCTTCCAGCCGCTTTATCAGTGTGGCAAAAGCCTCAATTTCTCGGCTTTGCTGACAAACGACCTCATTCAGAACCTCAGCCAAACGGGCTTGGTGGCTAAGATTTTGCTCGATTTCAGTCAATCGTTGATTATGATCAGGCATGATTCCCTCAGGTTCCCATGAGTCGACTGTAAAAACATTGTAACCAAACAAAAAAAGGGAACGGAATCATCATTTTCAGCGTCTTTCAGGTAGCTGGAATGAGAGATGACATTCAGCATTGAGATTCTCGAGGAAGGGTACTGACATTTTGACCATCAAATTCTGCCAACGCCTGGTTTTCGCGCTTCTTCTGACCGCCTTGTTTGCGGTCTCAAGCGGTGCGCAAATCAAAGGGTTGTCCAAGAAGAAATTTCCCGCGCTCGGCTATTCTTTGAAAGTGCCCAAGCGTTGGGACCAGATTCCACCCCAGCCGAATGAAGACGAAACCATGGCCAAGTGGGCTTTGGACACAGCTTCCAAGGGAACGGGTGAGGCCTATGCTCTGCGCGTCATGCGCTTTCGACCTCGTAGTGGGGTCACTGGGGGAGCCACCAAACAAGATGGCGAAGCTCCCGCAGGAATGGGCGATGGGGTGATCCCAAGCCCTGAAGACATGATGAAGGAGTGGCGTGAGAGGAATCGGCCGATTTCTTTCAAGGACTACTGGAAGAAACGTTTTGGCGGCTTTCCAGGCATGGAGCTGGCGGAGCCAACTGATCTAAAAATCGGCAAGCTGAAGGGCAAGCTCTATGAACTCGTCGGCAAGAGTTCTTTTCGAGGCAACGACACTTCGACGATCGTTGGCACAGTCAGTGATGGGACCTACGAATGGGCCATTATTTACTCAGCACCCACAAAGGAACTTTTTCCTGAAAAGAGCCCGAAACAATCAACGAAAGTAAAATCGAGGATCAAGTCTTCGATCAAATCTCTGAAGTTCTTTGATGCCGTGCGCAAGAGCCAGCCGAAGGGCGTTGATCGCGACAACATGTCTGAAATGGACAAGACCATTGAAGAGGTGAAACGCAAGCTACCGCCGAATTGGAAGGTGTTGCCGACACCGCGCAAGCAGTACGTCATTGTTCACAACATTCCCCAGAAGAAGACGCGGCAAATCGCTTTCGCGCATAACATCGTCAAATATCTTGAGCGCATTCGAAAGTACTATGAAAAGGTCTTTCCACCTCGCAAACAGATCACCAAGGTGAGTGTTGTGCGTGTGTGCCAGGACAAAGAGGAATACCACCAGTACGGTGGCCCTGGAGGTTCGGCTGGATACTTCAACCCTGGTTCTGGTGAGCTTGTCATTTATGACGCTTCGAAAGACGGTGGCACAGCCGATTCGTATTCAGTCTTGTTTCATGAGGCCTACCATCAATACCTCTACTACGCTGTCGGACAAGTGTCGGCACATAGTTGGTTCAATGAAGGCTACGGCGACTACTTCTCTGGTTCCAATCCGAAAAAGGGATTCAAGATCGGCGTCTTTGATTGGCGAACAGGCACGGTCAAGAAAGCAGTGAGTGAGAAGAAGAACGTCCACTTGAAGGATTTGTTCTATTACACTCAGCGGCAGTACTACGCCAACCCGAGCGTGTGCTATGCTCAAGGCTGGGCGTTGGTCTACTTCCTGAAGAGTAAGTCCGCAAAAAAGAACGAACGCTGGCCACAGATTCTTGACATCTATTTCAACACCCTGGTGAAAACGCGCGATAAAGGGAAAGCTGTCAAGGCCGCCCTCGACGGCGTTGACATCGAAAAACTCAACAAGGCCTACATGACCTTCATCAAGAAGGGTTTTAAGTAAACCGCTAACACCTTGGTTGAATATCATTGAGAAAGCCGCTGGCCCGATAAGTCAGCGGCTTTTTCTGTGGCGATGTGAACGATCTTAGCCAACGTCATCGATGGAATCGACGGTTCTGGAGCCGAAGTAGATGTCCTCGGCTTTGACCGCACGCCTGACGAAGAACAGGACGTAGGCGATAAATAAATAGAGGCCAGCGACGCCGATGATCTGCACCCAATGAGGCACGCCGCCCACGGCCTCGGCGGATGTTTCGCTTACCGGGCGGAAGTAGCGAAAGCACCAAGCGGCGAAAAGGACACCAAAGAGGGGCAAGTAGTTGTTCACCAATCTTGCTTTCATGGCCATCAAAAAGCTGATCTTGTAGCTCGGATTCAGGAGGTCATCGGCAACGAAGAAGCCCCAGTTTTCGACGGGGCTGGTGAGATCGCGTCTGAGGATGGGCACGTAGAAGTTTTCTTCGACGCGACACACGCGATTACGCCAGACGTCGTAAAAGCGAAACCGTCTCGATT
>JAJRYU010000263.1 GCA_024275615.1 Planctomycetota bacterium | reverse complement strand
CCTATGTCAGGACCGCAAAAATAGGCCCCTCCAAGTTCAGCGATGCCGGTGCCAAGAGACTTATAGACACGTTGAAGATCCAGGTCCTCCCTGTGCATGATCGTCACTTTCGCACCCCCATGCCCAAGGCCGGCGAAAGCAATTTTCGCTGCCATCTGTTCAGCCAAGAATTCGGCTTCTATTTGGGCCTCAAGGCTGCTGGGATAGATTCGCCGGCGGATGCCACCAAACGCTGGCCGTAGCTCACCTTCGATCATCGCCAAGTACGCTAAGAGGCCACAAGTTTCATCACGGATTTCGTGGACAAGGAGCGAGGCATGGCGGGACGTGTTTGACTTTTTGGGCCCCACTTCCGTCATCGTTGCCGTCAAGATCTTGCCCCTTGCAGGTGAAGAAAAGGAAAAAGACCTGTCGCTGGAATCACACCTTGTAGGACCAGAGCAAACCAGTTGTTGCGACGCACTCGAAAGTCGCCCAAGTCAAGCCCAAACAACGACGACACACCCATGGCATGAAGATCAGAAAACATGGCATCGGACTTGGACGCCAAGATCTCCACACCGACGAGATTGCCATCAATACACTTGATATGAGCTGCTGCCGTCTGAATCAGTGCTTGGAGAAGGGTCGCCGCAATGCCACTCCGTCCTTCGGCATGCCAAAGTGCTTCCCAATACTCGTGGCTCTCCCAAAAGAAACCTCGATTGTAAAGATCGGCGGCAAAGAGCCAGCGCTCCTCTTCTTGCCATTTGTCCAAGTTGAAGTTCCCCTCGGTGGGGTGGGATTCGCCAAAGCTGTGGCCGTCAGGAGAAGTCCGGGGATGTGGATTCCTGCCCGGATGAAAGGCATAGGCAGGAAAAGGCAAGTAGCAGCTCCGGGGCGGTGCCCAGGTCTCGAGATTTTTCTGCCACATGAACGCGCCTCCCAGCCGCTGCCCGCCTTGTTCGTGAGATTGCGGTCATTTGCGGTCACGAATTACGCGCATCTTCACTTCAGCTATCGTAGCGTGAACGCCGCTCCTCATCCAGACGTTGGCGGTTGGCTAGGTAGTCTTCTTGGGAAGAAATGTGCTCTTCCATTTGTTGACCAATCGCCGCAGACCTCTTAAGTGCGCATTGCCGCAACACTTCCTGCCACGATACGGGTTCTCGTATCCAACTGTGAGGGTGAACCAAGGTGTGGATCTGGGGGTATTTTCCGATTTTCGTACACACACAACCTTCTCGCCAATGAAAACCACTATCGCCAAAATACTTCATGTCAAAAATCAAATGAGGTTGATAGGCACAGGGGTAGCCGTCCGGAAGAGTCTTCATTACCGGCCCAAGGGCAGGTTCGTGTTGCGAGACAGACTGGGACCGAAAACCGAAAAGATGCTCGAAGGCGGCAATGTCGCCAGCGATCCCCGTCGCCACATCGCGGCCGAGAGCTTCGAAGTACCCTGGCTCATAGTGCAATCCAAGCTCATGCCCAAGATCTGCGATCGCCGCTAAGATCTTGTAGGTCTGGATGTCGAAGGGATTGTAAAAAGGTGCGTGAAGCCTGACGTAGTAACTTGTGCGCACACCAAGGTCTGCTTCCAAGCGCGCCATGACCAAAGAAGCGTCAGGCGAAATGTCGATGTCGTGGCGAATCAAGAAAATGTCATCATCTGGCAAACGGTCCCCTACCTCGCTCACAAGGGGGAGGCGGTAGCGCGCCTGAGCTGCTTTTACGATCTCTTCGTAGTGTGACATTGAATAGGCGCAGGACATTAGATCCACCCTCCTGGATAAGTCCAACCGCCAGGACGTAGGCGAATGCCTCGCTTCCTTAGATGTTCGCGAAAACTTGCTGCAAGGACGCGTCCTTCGCCGTCGATCTGGCGTTGTCTCAGACCGATAGAGGTACAAGCTCGGTGGTCAGGAATCGATGTGGGCATGCCATCGATTTGCACTAAGACAATTTCCGCGTGGTCCAAGCCGTCACCACGGGGGATGTCAAAAACCCCAGCTCCCTCCCGAAGCAAGAGTAGGGCTGGCGAATTCTCAGCCTCAAACACCCAAGTCCGTTGCCCAAGGTCCCCACTCACGCCTAGCTCTTCAACGCTTTTTCCATGACCTCGTACAAGTTCCAGAAAGCTCTCCAAGATATCTTCGGCCACACGTCGACGAGACTCTTCATTCATGGGGCGACAAGCCGCTTTCATGTCTTTGGCTGGCACGCCGCCGAACATGCGCCCCTTGTCAACGTGACCTATGACACTGGAATTCGAAAGAACGACAGCCCCTTTTTCGACGACAGAACCAGGAAACAACGTACAGCTAATGCCGATTTGGGCATTGTCTTCAATGACGACTGGAGCGAAGACCGTGGGATAACCATCCATCTCCGATTGGGCATAGCTGTGAGTCATGATGTCAACATTGCGAGAGACAGTGACCTCATCGCCGATAGTGACACCTCGGCAGGAATTGAGATGGACATTTTCGCCGATAAATCCATCGTCACCCACAGTGACGAATGACTGGGGATCGCGCCAACCTCCACCTCCGACTTCAACATCGCGAACAAAATAGGCATTTTCGCCAATGTGGATCGTTGAAGCTTTGAGAGACGACCGGTCACCGACATAACTCACCCTGCCGATCGCAAGCGTCTTCCCTTCGCAGACAACATCGGCTCCAAGGAATACACCGGCGCTCAGGACGACTTGTTCACAGAGAATGATACTCCCATGTGAGAGGTACACGTCAGCGCCAATGATAGCTCCAAATCGCCGGTATAGAGACAGCTTGAGCGCCGATGAAAGGGCACCAAATGCCTTACGATCCGACCTAATCAAGTTCAAGAATTCGGGGTCAAGACAACCGCTGGGATTGTGGCTAGGAGACTTGAGCTCAACACTCGCTTGTTCAATGTCTTTGACAGTGATGGTCCCACCGGGCCCGCTGCCTGTGACGAGGCCAAGATCGAGACCTCGTTTCTGTGCCAGACGCTTAGCCATGGGCACGACCTTTGTTCTTTTGCTCACCTCAGCTTCATCTGGGTCCGCTGAGGACTCCGTCAACTTGGGTTCAGGATCCGGGGTGGTCTGTGGTCTTTCCATTTCCTGAGCGATGAGCTCGGCCACAAGTTCGTCAGTGGTTTCTTCATGGGGTGCAGCCACGACAGCGTAGTTCGCCCCTTGTACGAGCTCGTCACCAACCTTGGCCAGTTGGGCAAGTACAACGAGCTCGGCATCCGCTTCCATCTCAAAAGCGGCTTTTTTGGTCTCGACCGTGGCGATGACCTCGCCTTGGCTGACAACAGCGCCGACTTTTGAATCCCAGGCAACAAGAATGACCAACTCCTCGGCACTTCCAAGATTCGGGATTTTGAGAATCCTTGGCATATCTAATAATTCTCCACGAGCAAACTTGCTTGTTCAACGATTTGCTCGGAGGACACCATCACCATGTCCTCCAGTTCCCGTCCTCCCGGAACAGGTACGTCTTGAGCCGACACGCGAATAATAGGCGCGCGTAGAAAATCGAAAACACGCTTGCTGAGATCGGCTTCAATGATCGCCGCCACTCCGCCCCGGGCACAGTCTTCAGAAACGAGAAGAAGTCGACCGGTTTTCTCCACCGAATGAGCACAAGTCTCGACATCCAATGGTGCCAAGGTTTGCAGGTCGATGATCTCAGCTGACACCCCCTGCCCTTCGAGAATCTCGGCGGCATCCAAAGCCAAAGACACGCCTCGAGAATAGGCAACGATGGTCACATCCTTTCCTCGTCTGAGACGGCGAGCGACGCCAAGGACGCCGCTATCCCTACGATCACACCATGCCTCTTCAACGTCATAGAGCAACTTGTGTTCAAAGAACAACACCGGATCTGGATCCTGAATTGCTGCGCGCAAGAGCCGTGCGGCTGCATTTGCTGAGCTGGGAGCAACCACCTTGAGCCCAGGTACGTGGAGAAAGAACGCCT
>JAJRYU010000262.1 GCA_024275615.1 Planctomycetota bacterium | reverse complement strand
GATTGACGACTTCGATCGTGATGTGATCGAGCCAAATGCCCGCTGGAACGGTGCCGGGAGGTGATTGGAAGAAATAGGTGCCATCATTGGTGGGAGCGACGTGAAAGGGCATCGTGCCCAATGGCACAAGAACTTGCTGCCATTGGAAACCTCCCCATTCAATCCCAAAGACCGAACCGTTTCCCACGATGTACGCTGGATTGATGACAAAGACGTTGTAGATTTCTTGCTGAGTTGTACCGATCGCACCAATTTGCAAACTTCCAGAACCTGAATTCGACATTCGAGATGTCAAATCCCCAGTGACGGGATTTGTAACTGATACAGAAATGAGTCGGAATCCACCGGGATCCATGCGGACAACAAAGTGAATTCTTGCGTGTTGGGCGATGGTCTTGAGCTGGGTAAGCGCCGGCGAGGTTGAACCGCTTGCGGTGTTTTGAACCAACGTACGTGTACTCATCGATCGTGTCAGTCTGGGATCCGTTCCCAAGGGACCCGCTAAGACAAATGACTTCGTCGACTCAGCGGCGATAATGCCTTGGAGAGTGAGCACTTCGCCATTGGATGCGGTGATGGATGTCGTGGTAGGTGTCCAAATCATGTTAGCGAAATCCGTTGTCTGCGGCATGACTGACGTGGCACTTAGAGTCATGGTTCCGCCGATAATGACATCCGAATTGGGATCATTGATTTGTCGACCGTCATCAAGAATCAAGCCGACGATCGCGGCTGAAATCGTCACAGCGTTTGTGTTCGGGTCAATAAAGACGATGCCTGAGTTGGGCGAGAGAACAAGAGAGGAAATCGGCTGCGAGCCTGGGTTTTGCCCTGGGTTGGGAGAGCCCGGCGTTTCGCTGCCGTTGCTGCTTTGGCTCCAATCACTGCCATCATCATTGTCCGTCGTGCGTGAGCGAAAAATGACGTTTCCTGAGACGGGGCTATTTGCCAACCGGTTGACAGGGTTGGCGAATGTCGCGTTCAGTGCCCCGGCTGGCAACATGTAACCCGTGGTGCCAAAGCAAACCAAGTCCTCAAGGGTGTTGCCAGAATTCACCAAGGCAATTGCGCCAGCGCTGGTCCCAATCCAGCCATAGCCAAAATGAGTATTGAAGGTCTGCGTGCCGAATGGTGGAACAACGGTTGTAAAAGGTGCTGGGTTTGAGTTTTCGATGACGAGAATCGACTCTCCCGCAGCGATATGCGTTCCCGAGGGGAAAGTGAAGTTCGGGTAAGCGGTATAAGCGAATGTTGCTTGAAGACTCCAGCCACTCAGGTCTCGCGATGACCCCGAAAAATTGCGGATCTCGATCCAGTCCGGGCTGCCGGTAAAAACTTCGTTAATAACAACACCCGACGAATTCTGTGTCCATCCAGGAGCGGCCAGGATCGTTGCAATGAGGGAAAAGATGATCATTCCGCAGCGCATACCCGAGCCCCTAAGTCCAAGTCAAGAAAGGAGATTTGACCACAATTGGGCCATTCTGACCCCTCAAGGCGATGCAAACCCACCTTCTCGTTTATCCGTTTTTACGCCCTCAAAACTTGAGGCAAATGGGTACGACCTCGGAACTTGCGTGACTCGAGGCTTGCCGCTATATCGGAGTATGGTCACACCCAATATTGAACGTGAATTTGTGCAGTTCGCCACGAGGCAAGATCGTCCCCGATTCATGAGTCAGCGATTCAGCGCGGTGTTAGAAGGGCGGATTCTTGATGTTGGTTGCGATCGTGCCGTCCTACGCGAGTTTGTTGGTGCCGAACTCTATACTGGTATCGACCGATCTGAAGAAGCGGACATTCGACATGACCTCCAGTCTGGAGGCCCTTTGCCCTTTGCCGATTCCTCCTTCGACACAGTTGTTTGCACCGACGTCCTTGAACATTTGGACAATCTTCACGATGTCTTCAAAGAGATCGTGCGCGTTGGGAAAAAGAACCTCGTGATTTCTTTACCGAACAATTGGAATGCGGCGCGGCGCCGGTTGGAACGTGGTTTCGGTTCTTTCAAGCACTATGGTCTCCCGCTTGATCCTCCTGCCGATCGTCACCGGTGGTTCTTTAGCTATGAAGAGGCAAGAGACTTCTTCTTAGGCCAAGCCGAACGCTGCGATCTGAAAGTCAAAGAACTTGTTGTCTTAGAAAAGCCAAGACTCCTCCCCGTATGTCTATGGCGTCGCTTGAAACATCGACAGTTGGATCGCTATCTAAATCGTTACACTCACACTTTGGTTTGCGTCTATGAAATCTGATGTGAGTTTGCGCATCGTGTGTGCTGTCGTGAAGTACTTCGAGTATGGAGGTATGCAACGTACCTACCATCGGGTCTTGACCGAACTTAAGGACCGTGGCCATGAGGTTATCGCGCTGTCGAATACTTGGGATGGTCCTCATCCTGAAGATATTGAAGTCGTTGAACTAAGCCAAAGGTCTGTCACTAACCACGGTCTGAACCTGGCCTTTGGCCAAGCCGTGCAGGATTGGTGTCAGTCGAAAGAAGTCGATCTCGTTGTCGGATTCAATAAGATTCCACATCTCGACGTCTACTACGCTGGTGATCCTTGTTACGTCGATTTCTGTGAACGGCGCTCGAGGGGTTTCTTCTATCGTTTGACATCGCGCTATCGCACCATGAAGGCTCTGGAAGCTTCTGTATTCGATTGGGGGCAGGATGCAGATGTGCTCCTCATTTCTCCAATCGAGAAGGCCCGATTTCAAACGCACTATGACACTGAGGATGAACGGCTTCATCTTTTGCCTGCCGGGATTGATCGCGATCGCTTGGACCATCAGCTTGCTCAATCGTCAGACCGCGAGAGATTCATCAGAGACATCGGCTTAGACCCGAACGACAAGATGATCGTCATTGTCGGGTCTGGGTTTGACACCAAGGGTGTTGATCGACTGATTCGATCGCTTGCGTCCCTACCTTCTGAGTTGGACTCATTCTATTCACTGGCAGTTGTGGGTAAGGGTGATTCACAAGCCATGGGGCGCCTAGCTCAGAAGCTTGGCGTAGGAGGTCGTTGCGTCTTTGTCGGTCCTCGTTTCGACGTTGTTGATTTTTATCGACATGCCGAGTTACTTGCTCACCCAGCGAGATTGGAAAACACCGGAACGACGTTGATCGAAGCCATGTACTGCGGATTGCCGGTTCTTGCCAGCGAGTGTTGCGGTTTTGCTCATCATGTTGTTCAAGCGGACGCCGGATTGATTTGTCCCGAACCTTTCGAACAGGAAACTCTTGACGGCATGTTGCTGACTGCGCTTCTTGCACCACAGAGACGAAAGTGGCGTACAAATGGCGCGCGGTATTGCCGCGAGACGGATCTCTATGGGTTGATCGATGCTGCTGCCGACTTCATCTGCAAGAAGGGACTTGCTCAAAGATCAAAGGCGTAACCGTGATCGTTGAGAGCACCGAGAAGGCTCTCAGCGAACGGATCTCCGTGCCAAACTCGGAGAAGATCGCGCATGTCGGAAGATGTTGCAATCGTGCGATCCATGTCGCGTTCCTTGCCGTCGGTCAAGAATTCGATGTGAGTGAGGTAAGCCGACGAACTCCAGACGGCGAAACTTCGCTTTGACATTTTTCCGTGGATGAGATTGAGTTGGTCAAGCCGAACCAGTATCTCGGCAACGCTGCGCGCCGTGCAGTCCAAATCCGTAGCTTCATCCGCCAAGGCGCTTTGTAGCGATGTGCCCGACGCACATTGAGTGAGAATCCAAGAGCAACGTTTGCTACCGCCGTCAACAAAAGCCAAGGGGCGAACAACCGGCACTTGTTCAAGCAATAGCCTTTGGGCGCTACGCCACGCTCGTGGCGCGGGGCCCAATTCAGAGAACCCGAACAAGGAGCTTTGGGCCTCAGGATAGACGTCAATTTGGCACTCGGTCGAATCGAATTGAAAAGTTGTGCCGTCTGTGAGGTCGTCGATTTCATCGATCGTGGAGATCAGTCGCAGCAACGTCTCTTGGTCTGCAGAACGATCTATGAGAGCCTTGCGGCCCGAGAGCAGTTTGTGAACCGCCACTCGACGGCATGATCTCAGCATCTTGTCGAGGAAGCGGTCCATCCGCCTCTTGCGCTCCTTGACAATGCGTTTCCATAGTTTTGGCGTCTCGGGGCGCTCCCTGTCTTCCCCTCGAGCATCCACATAGGCGTCGACAAGCTCGGGCATGTTGCATTTGTTGACGTAAACCGGGTCCATTTGCGCGAAGAAGAGAGCCAGGTTGTCTGCAGCTGCACTCTTTGGAATCGGTGAGTTCTTGACCTCGATGCTTCCTGGGTCGAATGTGAAGATCGTGTCATCGGCGATGGCGAAGTTGCCAAAATGAAGATCTTTTTGCACCAGTCCTTGGCCATGATGTCTGCCGATGGTCTCGGCCAGTTGGCGCAACACCGAAATTGCTCGGGATTCGGAAATAACACCATGCAAAAGCTGGTCGAGATTCAGCGCTTCTGGGATCCAACGAAAAAG
>JAJRYU010000261.1 GCA_024275615.1 Planctomycetota bacterium | reverse complement strand
CGGCACCGCGACGCGCGGGAACGGGAATGTAAATACGGCCTCGAAGACCGACTGCGTTGTGAATGTCAATGTTCCCCGAGGTTGAAAGCGCCGCGAATTTTCGCATTACAAAACTCACGAGATAAAAGGCGAGAAAACCACCGGCGGCCGCCGTCAGGGTTGCCATAGTCGGCGACGAGCCCGTGCTTTCCGCCCACATGCCCCCGAGGCCGAAAAAGGTGAAAAACGCCACCAAAGTTCGGAAAGAAATTTGGCCGAAACTCGCCGTGCCATGTCCGTCAGCGTGGGGGTCCAAAAGTTGTTCGGAACCATCGTATCCACCGTCACCATCAGCGAAATCGAGACCGCCGTCCGCTTCGAAATCCCCTAGCCCAAAGAGCATCAGAGCGAACTGAACAACAAGCAAGACGCCTCCGACGACCGCGGTAAAGAAGTAAATCTCACTCATTTTATTCTCCTTTTTTGCGGAGTAGCTTCGCCCTGGTAACTGAAGTCATATTGCATTCACTTCGCCATCCGGGCCATTTTAGGCCCAGGTGTCGCTTTGTCGAGTCAGACGCACTCGCAAATCGCGTTTCATCATATTTCTCAGGCTTCCCGAGTTCCGTTGGAGCCAGCATTGCGCCAAACAAAATCGACGCCAATGATTCGCTCATCGGCGTCGATATTTCTGGAACAGCCTTTTATGCTCGATTGCGGGGATTCTCATCCCTCCTGAGATAGCAGTTTCTATTGAATCGAAACCTGGACGGCATTAGAGAGACGGAATCCCACTCCTCCCAAAGTCGCAAATACGCATTGGAAAGACCCGAGGATTCCGCTGGGCAAGTTAGGCACAGTAAAACCAACGGTTGTCGTCCCTGACGAAGATGTGACAAAGAACGGATTGAGTCCACCGGATAAATTTCCGTCGGCGAGAATCGTCAGCAGACTCGGAATGCCCGTCGACGGATTGACTGGTCCTCCCAAATCGACACTCCCGATTCCGGGATAGGACGCGACAATGGGATTCAACGGACCGGAGAATAGAGTAATAGGCATGAACGGTTGCCCCGACATCTTGAAGGTCAGAACTCCTCCCGTTGCCACACTTGTGAAGTAGGGTCCGTCGGCAGCAAAAAAGAGCGGGTCACCATTGAGATTCTGAGGCTCATTGATGTCAAGGACTGCCATGCCCGGGACGGGCGGCTGCCCCATCACTCCGATAGAATCGTAAACGGAAAGGTCATCAATGGCGATGTCATTTTGGCCGAGAGTGTTGGTCGACGTCTCGCCACGGATCAACAACTGGATGACATGACCCGAGAATGGACTCAGGTCAACGACTTGCCGTGTCCAATTGTCGCCGGTGGAGAGCTGAAACTGAAAAACGTCTAGGACAAATGACGCCGCTGAATAGTCCATAACGTCAATCGCAAGTGCGTTCGAACCAGAAGCGAAAGTGGCATTCCAGGAGTGCAAGAAAAATTGCAACCGTGGTACAGCAAGCCCGAATAGATCAAAACACGGTGATCGTACGCTGATCGCTGCATGATTGGAACTGTCATCGATGTAGGCATATCCCCCCAACCCTGCGACTCCACCAGTATGGTCCGCGCTGGGTCCCGTACTAGCAGTGGGTGTGTCATTGTTCCGGGTCATCCAATCGGAGAAAATCCCCGTGGAATCGGCGATTTCATTGATGAAGCCAAAAGGGAGTTCCGTGCTGGCGAACGCTCCGGAGTGCGGAAAATCTTCTACCCACGGATACGAAGTGACCCGCAATTGGCCGCCGCTGCCGATTGTGGTGGTCATGGAGTCATTGAATGGAACGGAATCCGGCCCAAAAGTTACCGAAACTGCAAGAACGTGATCGCCGATGGCAGAAAGATCTGCGGTGGAATTGAAATTGTATCGGAGGATATCACCCTCGTTCATTGGCGAGTTCAAGAACAGAACTTCATTGACGATAATGCCGCCATCGATCTGAAATGACATGACAAGAAGGGAGCCAGCGGGAATCTGATTGAAGCCATTGCTGCGTATATCCACCTTGATAACCTCGGTTGCCAGCCGTGGCAGACAATTGATGCTGTCGTTCAAGGGGGTGACAATCTTCAGCAATTCAAGGTCGTCCGCAATGACCACGGGCGCCGCAACAACATACGCCGCACCGCCCATCCCTGGGCCTGTCATGGCTGATGGGTCGCCGACGATGAGGTCAGGGAAGCCATCGCCGTTCGTGTCGCCTGCGCCGCTGACATGACGGCCAAACTGGTTGTTAGATGCGTTGCCTGAGAGAATCTCCATGATACTGCCATCTGCGCCAGAACGGATGTAAGCGCGATTGGCACCAACGACGAAATCCGCCGATTGCCCAATAATGACATCGTCAAAACCATCGGCGTTTACGTCACCAGCGTCACTGACGCTATACCCTAATTCTTCAGAAGTGCTGGTGCCATCGAAGACGTACAGTTGGCCCCCGTTCAAACCGGAATAGATCTTGACTCGTCCTGTTGCGGAAAGAGCCCCATTCATCTCCGGGGCACCGACGATAAGATCGGCGTAGCCATCGCTATTCACGTCGCCAGCGCCACTCACTGAGAATCCGAGAGCCGAAGACGCTAAGTCGCCATCAAACGTAAAAAGAATGTTCCAATTCGATCCGGAAAAGACCCGTGCACTCCCCGAATTCACGAAGGTGTTGTCGTCAAAGGGAACGCCGACAATCAAATCTGGGACACCATCCGCATTGACATCCCCAGCGGCACTGAGCGATGCGCCGAAGAGATCACCTGATGAATCACCGTACAACGAGACGATTAGACTGCCGTTGAGACCCGAGAAAACCTGAACGGCCCCAGCATCATTGCCGTTGACATCATTGCCGGGGATGGCGACCGCAAGATCATCGAATCCGTCAGAATTAACGTCGCCGATGCCATCCACTTCATACCCGAATAGCTCGAACGAATTCGAACCTTGAAAGGTGTGAATAATGCTGCCGTCGATTCCAGAAAAAACGCTGGCCGTCCCTACGTCAACAAGAGGCCCATCGGCATTGCTCGCGCCAACGATCAGATCGTCAAACCCGTCGCCATTGACATCGCCAGCACCAGCAACGGCGCCGCCAAACAGATCGCCTGCCGCAACACCGACAAAGGCAAACAATTGACTGCCATCTTTCCCCGAGTAAACTCTTGCGATTCCACGCGCTGCTGCCGGAGTCCCAACGACAACGAGGTCGTCATTGGGAGCACCAACAATCACATCGGCAAATCCGTCGCCATTGACATCGCCAGCGTCACTCACAACACCAGCGTTGCTACCAGCATGAAACGTAGCGAATGCGTAGGTAAGGGTTGATTGCCCAGAAACGGAGATAGAAAATAGGCCAAGAAAAAAGGCAAGTAGAAACGCGCGTGCGTTTGCGACGAACAACATCCTTCATCTCCGTCAATTGTGCGCTCGACTCGTGCAACATCTTCATGCTACCGAGTGATGCTCGAGATCACGACCAAAAAGAGCCATTCACAGCCCTTTTGTGCAGCGTGGGCGAAACTCTTGAATGTCATGATCAGATTTTGCCTTACCAGACACAGGTGATATCGAGCAGTGAATCAAAGCAGCAACTGCAGAACACCATACAAAGGGCCACATTGACGGCTCGAGGCAAAGTGATTCATCAGCAAGAAATGAGCACATTTTGCTCGCTCCACCAGCAAGATGGACATTCACTCAGTGTGAGGCAAAGTCGATTTCGATCGAACCGGCCTCATCACGGCTGATAACTCCGCACACTGATTTCCCAAACTCACGGCTGTTCCTGCCCAAGTAACGCACATGAATATGACACGTGTCGTCTTCAATTTTGCACTCCAAGCCAACGACAAAGTAGAAGCCGCGCGTGTGGAGAAGAACTTCGACTGCATTTAGTTTCTCGATCTGATCACAAGTTGGTTGCAGAGACTCCTTTGCCACCAGGACCCCGTATGGTCCATGGTCCCCAAGACTAAACCCCAGTCTTTCTGTCGTCGCCGATCGCGGCGCCAAGAGAGTGTCCTCGATGCTGCGGACGAGACTTTCGAGTGGCGCGGAGTTTTCATATTCGGAGTTGACAAGTAACAGCAAGCTTTGCTCAATGCTCTTGAGAACAGATCCCGGACCACCTTGCGAGCTCAAGGAAAGGCTCGCCCGTGGATCTGAGCTGTCGACAACCTCAAGAACAGCCGCTTCAAGAGCATCTCCTTTGATACCTTCTTGGCCGAAGAACTCACCAAGAAAATCTTCTTCGGCCCGAAATACACCGACAAAGAGGTGCGCACTACCAATATGTTGATGACCAAGTTGAGACGCTGCTTCGAGAGCAAGCTCAATCGATCGCTTCGCCGACGGTGTGAAGACCATTTGTCCACCGTTGGGTGAACCCGAGCCTGGCTTCATCCTCTTTCTTAGGGTCTTCAACAACTTCTTGCGATCGACCTGCAATCTGTCCAAAACATCAGCGACTTCACCGCTCTTCTCTGCCAGGATGGCACAAAGAATGTGAAGTGAAGAAAGGTGGGCATGCTTCTGCTTGATAGCCTCATCGCGGGAACGCCCCATGATTCGGCGCGACTCCTTACTCATTCGATCAAACACGTCTTTTCTCCAACTTACTTGTTTGCGACATGCACGCGTTAACTCAGATCACCAGATCAAACCGAAGGAGCTTGTTTGCCGTAATCGACGGATTCGCGATTGAGCAATGGGAACAAATGAAGTACAGAAGATCCGAGACTTCGCAAGACTGTCCTTCCTAATGGATTTCTGATCTCAGCCCAGCATAAGGAATTCTGCACGTAATGAACCTGAAATCCACCGCCATCGCTTTGTTGTTGTTTTATCTCGCCCAGACGAATGTTGCCGCACAAGGGCTCCTTCAAACTAAGGATGTCAAGATGCTGTTGCAGGGCGTCAAGAGAATCGACAAGCCCGGGCTCCCCGGCCCCATAGCCATCATCAGCAAGCATGCGACCACATTAGTTGCGGCCCGAGTTAAGGGGGGCAACGCCCTTCCTCTTGTCGTTGTCGCCCGACACGGACGGGGCTCAGTCTTGGTTTTCGGCCATGATGGTTATCTGTCGGCAAAACAGCTACGCGGATCTGACTCTGGCCAGTTGTTCCTCAACTACCTTCTGTGGTGTAAGGTCGCCGGCAAGGATTCGATCGGCTTGGTCGGCCACAAAGGTGTCCAGCAGTTTCTCATCGACGCGAAACACAAGACTCGCGTGCTCGAAAGGGACACATGGCATAAACATCTAAAGCGTTGCAAGACACTCGTCCTCGGTCAAGGCGACGTGCTGACGAGGATTCAGGCTTCAGCTCTTGAGTCTTGGGTCAAGTCCGGCGGCAACTTGATAGCCGGAGGGCTCGTTTGGGGTTGGCGCCAATTGAATCCAACAAAGGATTCAGCCAAGGATCACATGCTCAATCAGGCGCTTTCGCTCATGGGGATCTTCTTGGACGGCGGCACAATCGACCAAGTCATTCAGCCAACAGACGCTAACCCCGCCCTCTTATCCTCCTGCAGTGCTGCGAGAGCACTGACAACGTTAAAGCAATCAAGAAGTGGCGCCAAGATCCCCATGAAAGTTCTCCAACAGGCGGGTCAAGTGGTGACGTCGGCTGTACGGTGGATACCGAACACAAGAAGTGGTTTCCTTGATCAAGTGAGAAGGCTCATTGGCCAGACATCAGTTCATGTTGTTCCAACAAAGAAAAAACCGCTAACCAAGAGAAATACCTTTGAGCGGCTTGCCCTTACTGTCGACCACCTCTTGTCGTTCCGTCTTCCGCCGAAAGAGGTCAAGGCCAGCGCCAGCGCCTCAGATTTTCCAGGACAACCTTCCAAGCAAGACCGCCCCGTCACCAAGACGTTCAAGATCGATTCAACGCGACCAGGATGGCATAGTTTGGGGCTCTATGCCCGCGCTGGCACGGTCGTCGCCGTCACCTTGCCGAATGCCTTTGCCACTCAACGTCTCCGTTTGCGCATTGGTTCTCATAAGGATGAACTATGGAACAAAGCCAAGTGGACACGCCATCCCGAAATCTCCCGTTCGTGGGCCATCTCCAGATCGAAGCAGGAATTTGCCAGCCCCCATGGCGGATTGGTCTATGTCGAAGTACCACGAAGAATGGCAACAAAAACCTTCACTGTCACCGTCAGTGGAGCGGTTCCATCTTTGTACTTTGTGCTAGGCAAAACAAATCTTCATGATTGGCAAGAAGCGACGAGCAGTATCACCGCGCCCTGGGCTGAACTTGAGTGTTCGTTGGTCACTTTGACAGTCAAAAGAGAAAGCGCAGCAAGACTCGATGATCCCACAGAACTGATGAAATTCTGGGAAAATACTCTCAAGCTCTATGCGAAGTTGGGCCAACGCCCGCTCAATAAGCAACCCCAACGTTTTGTCGCAGACAGGCAGATTAGCGCTGGCTGGCTTCATTCGGGTTACCCCATCATGATGCAACTCCTCCACTCCGACGAGATCGTCAATCTTGCCAGACTTCGTGATGCGCCCAAAGATGAGAGCTATGGGTGGGGATTCTGGCACGAGTTAGGACACAACCACCAAAGACCATACTGGACGTTCCGTGGAACAACCGAAGTGACATGCAACCTCTTCTCCCTGTTCGTCGACGATCAGGTTCGTGGCGTCAAGCCCATTGAGCATCCATGGGCACAAGGATCCCGTGCCAAAGTCGCCCCATTTATTGAAAAAGGCCCTTCGTTCGCGCGTTGGAAAAAGGAACCAGGCTTAGCTCTTTGGACTTACATTCTCATCCAAGACGCGTTCGGCTGGGCACCCTTCCAAAACGTGTTTGCAAAATACGAGGACGACAGTCCCCAAGACCGCCCTCGGACTGACCAAGCAAAAAGAGACCGGTTCATGGTCCGCATGTCTCAAGCTTGCAAGCGTGACTTAGGACCTTACTTTGCAGCATGGGGAATCCCGATCTCGTCGGAAGCCCGAAGATTGACATCTGCCCTCAAACCTTGGCTGCCCAAGAAGATCAAGGCTTTCGCAAAGCATGGCAAGTAGGAAACTCATTGGCCGGATGCCCCACAAGCAACACCGGGCAAACTCGACTTCAAAGCAAACACGCAAGGACCGACAACAAGAGAAATTGCAATTCGTTCCTTGACATCATTTGTCGCGCCATCACTCGCAGTGATCAAACACAAACTAAGAACAACGACAGTACCCCCCGCACGTTATCGTGAATTGTCCGACGCAGTGACGCACCTTGAATCCTCTTGAACGCAATATCGGGTAGATACCCGAGTTGCGCTAAAAGAGGAAGAAACATAAGTTGTATGAGGGCGCAAAAGAAACGGGATGCGGAACAATGCGAGAACTGGGCTATTTAGCGCTAAGGCAAAATGATTCATCTGTCATTTGCCAAGATGATCCAACCAGAGATTCAATTGACGAAATCGATCCAGCTGTTGGCCTGATCCTAGCAGCAACTATTTCTGCTGGCCTATGGTGGATGGCATTCTCAATGTTTTTCGGATAGTACACTTTGTGCTCGCGACAACGAATCCTCTCGTCCGTTGCCAACACGGCACTCGAGTTTCCAACGTTCTTGCTCTTCTCTCAGCAATATCTCCCCGATTTTTCACCGCGCCTCATTCCATGACGAGCCAAACGACACGTCCTGGCGGCATGAGAACATTGATTTGATAGCGCCCTCGACCGTTGTAGGAGGGTAGCGATGTCACCTTTCCGGTGCCGCAATCAATGAGTTCCACATTCCTAGGTTGATCGCCCAAGTCGGGAAAATCTGCACTCGTCAGTGTATCCGTCCAAGATTCCATCGCATTAATGTAGCCGCCTTCCTCGAACGTTTGCGTCCAGTTGCCACAGTTGAATCCCAGGGTGTCAGTGTCGCGGTCATACCACCCTTGAGCATAGAGATATTCGGATTGCTGAGTTGGAGTCCCGACTCTCTCGTCAATCTTGCGTCTTACGACGCTTGTCGTGGGCATTTCATGGAGTCGTTTGGACATGTGGAAACGCTGGACGAGCTCCGGCTGGGTCCACCAACAACGCCGAAGGAATTCATAGTGAGGAATCGCATCCTTGAACCAAAGTTCATAGTCTGGCTCGCCCTCAAGGGCAATGAAGTACTCATCGGGCCGCTGGTCAAAGAAGGCCTGGACCGGCATCATGTGACCGCCCATCAACCAATATAGAAACGTCCCATTCAACACTTCAGTCCGACTTGCGATGTCAGGATGATCAAGAAGGAGTTCCTTGCTTGCGCCTCGACCGAAGCCATGAAATGTTGAGTGCTTGACGTATTCTCCGAATTGAGCCGATGGTCCGAAAACTTGAGTGGTGTCGAACCCTTTGACGCCCACAGATTCCCAAGTCACGATATCGGCTTCACCAATCGAGAACTCGGATGGCCACTCATGAACAATGATGGTGTTCTCACCATCCATCTCCTGTCGCATCAGAGCGGAAATGCTACGGTTCGCCAAAGTCCAGGTCTTCGACCCAACGCCACGATCTTCAGGTGCGAGTCTTGGGTTGTCGTTGGGCGGTGGCCCATCCGCACCACCTCGATCGATGTAGATCCCCGCCAAGTCGATTCCGGCGAATTGGTCAGTGATGAAGCGGGCATACTCTAGGTTGTTCGCCGCGTCGCTCCAATCGATATAGGGATAGATGGTGCCGCCAGATCTCGCAGGGATTACGATATGCTCTGATTCAAAAGGGACTAAAGCAGATTCCAATGATGGTTCGGCAGCAAGTGCATAGTTGGCTCGAGTCAACGGCAAGTTTTTTTGTATTCCCAATGTCGGACTTGTTGAACGCAGCGTGCTCTTGTCATTGTAGATCGGAATGGTGTAGATGATAACTCCGATTTCCTCTTGCCATGCCCGCTTCATGTTCTTGATTGCGCTTGAGGTTAGTGGCCCATAGATGGGTGCAGACTCCCCAAGGTTACCGGGCCCAGTGCCGTACCAGATACTCCCCACCGACCAAGGTTCACCATTGAAGTAGTCCTTGATACGTCGGTTTTGTTCGAGGTAGCGCGTGAAATCGAAGGCAAAGAAGCCGCCAAAATTTGGCGCAAAACAATTCATTTGTTTTGCCTTTTGGGGATAATCACTTCGATTCTTGATGCGCCCTTTCGCAAATGCAGGATGACCCTGTTCCATCTTGCGTTTGGTGTCATATTCCAAGGCGTGATTCCAATCGCCACGCATTGGCCGCAATTCGACTCCATAGTCGAACACACTATCAGACCTTTTATTCACTCCGACAGAGTTATCTTGAGGGATGAATCGAATCTGCAGAATGATGTCTTGCGTGAAAGGATCGCGGGATATTGCGTAGATCTTGCCTTGACCAACAATGTCGTCTGTACGAACAAGTAGCCCTTTCAGAGTCGTATGATCCCAAAAGTAGAAACACTGAGACATCGCTGAACCTTGCGGACGAATATCTCCGGATGGTTCGTCGTATTCAACAATACCGGAATCATCACTCGGATTGAATTCGCTCTGCACGGCATTTCCACCACGCCTTGACGCTGCGGGGTGCATTCCCTTGCGCGGGTTTCCAGTGGGGATCTCGACATCGTCAGTCCAGGCTACAACATAAGGCGCCATGCCTGGCAGCATGACTCGACAGTTCGCAGGATCACCCGCTCCTGGTGGCTTGATACGGAATTCCACTGAGCAGTAGTGAAAAACATGCGTGGCGCTAGGGCCGCTCCGCATGCTGATGCTGGGACGAATGCGCATGCTTCCGTTTTCGTGGTCAGCGATGCAATCCAGATCATAGTCAAAAACGTCTATCCCACCTGGGCCACCAAACTGACTGTTTAGTTTCGATTTGATATGCAAATTCTGACCATCGAAAACGGTGCCGTCGTTGACGAAGAGTTCAGTGCCCCATTGCGCAAATGTTCGACTTCCTGTTGGATCAGCAATCGTCTCAACCGAGCCGATTCGTCGTTGGCCAAACTTGATTGTGACGCCATTTGCCGTCATCGAGCGAAAATGGAATCCAAAAGGCATTTCGCCTTCCAGAGCATTGTTCGTCTGTGAGAAAGGACTTGAAGGCCTGCGTTGGGGTTCTCTTCTCGGATTCCTGCGCCGGCGTTTCTCTTGTTTTTCTCCGCCAGAACGCCGCTTGCTACGGGTCTTTCGGCGAGATCGTTGATTGCCACGCTCCTCTTCCGGCTTGGCAAATTTGTTTTTCGCTCGACGTTTCTTAGCTCGCCTCCGCCGATCCTCTTGAGGACTGCTGGATGTTCCAAATCTTGGATTAGAGAAGGTGCGGTATCCTGGGTCAGATGCGGCACCGAGATTCGTGGCATTGATCACCAAGGCCACCATTACGGTTGTGAGTAACTTAAGTCTCATCATGTTTGCTTGAGCTCGTTTCGAACTGGAGAACGCAATGCCACATTGCATTTTTTGATCATTCAGACGAATCTAGACTCGATTCCTATGACGCGGTCACTTGGGAATTGGGGTGGAGCTGGCATCTCCGGAGTGCATATCGGCCAAGGTGAGAGAGTTTCTTTAGCTAGATCGTAAGATGACAGACTGAGCGTCTATGTCCGTCACAAGTAAATCGTCAGGAGGGACTCTCTTCGCTCTGGTGAGTGGAATCCGCAAGGCTGTCACAGGTCCCGTTTCGGGCCGATCCACAAATCATGCGCCAAGGACATCGGGTGTTCGGCGTGACTACGAACACCCCTTACCAAGTTACGTGAAGAGTCTGCTGACCACTCACGTTCGTGAAGTGAATAAAAATGTCGTTCCCAAAGATCATGTAGCTCGTCGTGGTCGTGCTCCAAAGTCCTACCAACGAAAAGACCTCCGTCGCATTCGTCACATTCATCGCCCCTAAGGCGGCGAGCCCAGCGAGTTGTAGCCTCACAGAATCTCCAAGTTCAACATCGTCCAACCTAACTTCAATGCCGTTGAAACCGGTAGGAGTAGGCCAAGTGACGGTATAGAAAGAATGGCTGTCAACAATCACTGGAAACTGCTTGGCGCGAATCGCCTGGAAACAGAGTTGGAACGAGATGAGCGAGCCGGGGTCTGGCGCCACAGACTGTCGCTTCACCCAGATATCCGGAATGCTGCCAACACCAAGTCCATCGTGAGTTATCTGTAAGTGACCATAACGATGAGTGGTAAGCAAAGCCTCGTTTTGAGGCGGCAAACCCGCGGGCGTGATATCCGCAGTTGGGTCGAGCATCAATGGGTGATTCCCGATCAACGTACTTCCTGGAACGCCCCAAAGGGAACCATCGATGTCTCTCAGTGCCATCCCCCACAGTCTCGGATCAGCGTCATGTTGTTCATCAAAGCAATAGGCAGGATAGGTGCCAATTGGCAGGCCACTGACAAGATTGACGGAGGCTGCGAAGTCGGCAAAATTGACGATCGGTAAAGTTGAATGGCTAAAAGTCATCCCCCGAAAAGAGTGATTGGCGTGTAATGAGGCTGCTCCTGATCCATAGATGGCCCACGTATTTGACTGGTCAAAACCAACAAAATGACAATCCTCGAGGCGCGCCGCCCCGTCATAAACCACATAGCCTCGTTCGCCCCCAAGAACGACACCGCTGTTCCCAGTCTGTGCTATTGCCACGGAGTCCTTCACTGTGTGATAGGCAGCCAAACGAATGTTCTCATTGTTGTCAGCGAGAATAATTCTCGAAAAAACAATGTCCTCTTCGCTGACTCCGGAATAGAGCCCCATGTCACAGCCGTAGATCGTGAAGTTTGTCAGTAGGGCCCCTCCGCTCCGCGGGCGCCAAGCGACATTCTTGATGATGTGATCGGTGGTTGGGTCGATCGAATCCTCGACATCAAAACCACTGCCACAACCGTGAGCGACATTGCCGTCGAAAACACCAAGGTCATTCTCAATTGGTTTGCGGTTCTTGAGGTAGGAGTTGTTTGCGGACAAACCCAAGACGTTTTCGGGGAATATGAACCAAAAGCCAGTCCCTTCCGTCCCGGCAGCAACGTTGTTGCGTATTTCGTTGTTGGGATTTGTGATCCAAAAACTTGCCGGTGTTCTATTCTGAAGCTGTTCGAGTTCATTGTCACTCGGCAACAACTCTGAGCCGTTTTCGGGCTTCACGGTGTTAATGACCAGATTGCCAATGATGCGGTTGTTTTCTTCCGACCCCTCTTCAAGAAAAATCGCGTGGCCGACGTTGTCATAGGCGACGTTGCGTCGGACTAAGAGTGAATCCGTTCCATGGATAGTAATCGCTCGATTGTAGGTGTGATGGATACTTGACCCGACGATATATTGACCCTTGGCGTTCTCGGCCATGACGTGCCAATGCATAGGATAGCGCCCCAGAATCTGCTCCTGACCCATGCGGAAGAGCTCGACATGAGAGACAAACCCCCTGGAATGCTCCTTGATTCCAATCGGGCTGTGTTTCACCATGATATGTCCGCCGAACCGTGACCGATTGGAACTAGCGCTTCCCTGCACCTTAACGTTGTGGCTCAGGAGCCCGACTTCTGCTCTTTGGTCCAATACCCAACTTTGCCCCGAGGGATGGCTGGCCGTTGGCGGACTTGAGTAGGTCTGCGGCGCACCACCAAAATGGCGGTATTTGATCGCACCATTTGCGGCAATGTCGAGAAATACGGTCATGCCATTGGTGCTCACCGACGCCACTTTCAAGTGCTCCGCTTCATCAATGTAGTTGGGATACCCGACATCCACCGATCTCTGATGATTCGACGCCGCGACGATGATTTCATCGCCGACATTCCAATTGACCGGAGACGAGAGCGATAATTGCGTGTCCCCAAGAACTGCGGTCACGCTCAGCTTTGTCCAGGCAACTTTCTTTTGTCCATGAAGATGAATCGTGCCTCCTTCTAAAGCTGCGAGAAACTTGTTTCCGGCTCCCAAGAAGTTTTCTTGTTTGTTCTTGGCCGTAAGCGTCAGAGTAAATTTTTTCAGGAAAGGTGTGGTAAGAGACCCAACCTGAAAGAGTCCCGATGGCCCTCGTACTGCAACCCAGTTCGACTTGAGTTCCGTATCAACGTCGCCAACTTGCAAGTGCCCAAGGACCTGGAGTGTCCGGCAATGATTGTGCTTGCCTTTCAATGCCACAACGGATCTCTCAGGAATCAGAACGTGGTCAAACGACTGAGGTACGACGCCCTTTTCCCATGTACTTGGGTCATCCCATTCGCTCAAACGTTCAATGAGGACGTTGTCGATAAGAGCCGTGTTATCGCCACCTCCAGGATTCAGACCTTGAATGAGGATGGGAACAGTTGCTGGAACCGTGAGGGTAAACGGTTGTGTCACATAGCTGGCGTAGTTTTGATTGTCAAAATCGAACCGCCCAAGCTGCTTTTGGCCCATGGCAACTCGAATGACTTGATGATCAGGGCCTCCTCGCCGCATGCGTTGTGCCCCTTGAAACTTCAATCGCCAAGTTCCTTTGCCGATGACGACAATTGTGCTCAATGAGGAAGTGCCTTGAATGAAGGCGACATGCTGACCTTTGGGTGCAAGTTGGTTTTGCCGTGTGAAAGATGAGCCATTGACGGCGATTCCTGCCGACCCAGACATGATCCAATTGCGCCAGAAATTGAAAGGTGACACACGAACACCGTAACGAACAAAACGGCCGGGAGCCGCGGTTACACTTGGCTCTTCAAAATCGAAGCTTAGGGAATTCGGAAACGCTTGTGGTGTATCGGCGATCTTCGCGACTCGTGTCGCCGGTGGAGCATCGTGCGGCACTTGAGCAAAGGAAGCACGCCCTACTCCAAAGCAAGTTGCAAGGAAAAGCCAAAAAAGCCCGCTACAATAGAGTCGATTGTCCATGTCCTACGCCGTCTCCATCTCAAGTACGCAGCAAGAGCATAGCAAATGGCCTAGTGATTCTACGAAACAAAGTGGAATCCCCATGGGTCTTAGTAACTGCCTGACAATCACACCGATCTTGGGGGCGCGTGGCACCGCCGTCCGTCAACGAGTAGCCGCAAACTATCTCGGACGTTCGAATAGATCCAAGAACTCCTTCGGTGGATCGGCCTTGAACGTCAAGCGTGAGTTGTCACGCGGGTGGTTGACAGTGAGTTCGAGCGCGTGCAAGCCCATGCGCTTCCCTGCAGTGCCATAGCGACGGTCGCCAACCACGGCGTGGCCTAACCACGTGAGGTGTGCACGAATTTGGTGTCGACGTCCAGTATCCAGTTGAATCTGCAGCAAGGACCGGGATTGCCCCTTTTTCAGGACTTGATAGAGAGTTCGAGAGTCCTTGGCTTCAGGACGATGCCCGACTCTCACATTCAGACTTCGATCTTCCCAAAGCGGTTGTTCAATGACGCCTTCTTCAGCCTCAGGATGGCCCTCGACGACGGCCAAGTAGGTTTTTTCCGCATTCGCCCAAGCGGATTGCAATCGGTCGCGAAATTCTTTCGTGCGCGCAAACAACATGACTCCAGAGGTTTCTCTGTCAAGTCGATGAACTGGCCACAGCATCGCCCTATTCCTGGCAGAGGAAAGCGAATCCCGCACCAAGGAGAGCGCTGTACGGTCGCGTTGCTCATCAGTCGACACCGAAAGAAGCCCTGCTGGTTTGTCGATTGTGACAATGTCGTTGTCGAGATAGAGAGTTGTAAACGCCAAATCTCTTCGAGTTGGAGGGGCACT
>JAJRYU010000260.1 GCA_024275615.1 Planctomycetota bacterium | reverse complement strand
GGGATTCCTGACGGCCTGGAGGAGAGGATCTTCGATCCCTTCTTCACGACGAAATCAAAAGGAAAAGGTACGGGTTTGGGGCTTTCGGTTTGTCGACGACTTGTTGAAGATCATGGCGGCAACCTCTTCGTCGAGAACATCCGAGGCTCAGGCGCGCGTTTTGTCGTTGATTTGCCGATCAAAAGTGCGGGAGGCGAGAAATAATATGGCGAGTACTCGACGAATTCTCATTGTCGATGACGAAGAACTCATGCTTGAGGTTTGTCGTGATAGTCTACTTGGACTACCTGACCTTGAGATTGTTTGTCTAGCGGACAGCCGGCATGCAGCTCGAAGGGTTGCCAATGAACACTTCGACCTGCTTATTGCCGACATCTGTATGCCGGTGATTGATGGCATGGAACTGTTGTCTAGAGCTCGAGCAGCAGACCAAGATATCCGTGCTCTCATGATTACCGCATTTCCGACATTGGAAACTGCAGTTGAGGCTTTGAAATTAGGTGCCGACGACTATATCACCAAGCCACTCCTGCCTGATGACCTAAGAGCCACCGTTGCCCGCATCTTGGGTGAAAAGAAACTCAAAGAAGAAAACCGGCTGCTGGGAAGGCACGTTGAACGTCCCTTCCTCTTAGAAGAGATCATCGGTACGAGCACAGCGATTCAAGAAGTCGGAGTGTTGATTCAGCGTTTGTCGAAATCGAACACTGATGTTCTGGTCACCGGTGAGACAGGAACGGGAAAGGAATTGGTGGCACGCGCGATCCACCGCAACAGCCTTCGAAGCAAGGGACGCTTTGTTCCGATTGATTGCGGTACAATTCCAGAGAACCTAGTCGAATCGGAGCTATTTGGGCATGAGAGAGGCGCATTTACTGGCGCCACAACCAGAAGTCTTGGCTTGCTCGAGTATGCCAATGGCGGAACCGTTCTGTTGGATGAGATCGGTGAGTTACCGCTAGGGATTCAGACCAAATTACTGCGCGTCTTGCAGGAACGCACGATTCGCCGATTGGGGAGCAAAGAGGAGATCAACCTAGACATACGATTGATTGCAGCAACCAATCGAAATCTCGAGCGCGAGGTCGCGGCGGGTCGATTTCGTTCTGATCTCTTTTACCGGATAAATGTTGCCGAGATTGTTGTCCCGCCGCTTAGGCAACGATCGGAAGATATCCCTCTTCTTGTTGAACACTTCGTGTCGCAACACTCTGCCGAATCTCAGGAGCGTGCGCCGACAATTGACCCTGGTGTATTGGACATACTCAAACGCTATCGTTGGCCTGGAAACATTCGCGAATTGCAGAATCAAGTCAAACGGATGTTGACCATGGTTTCGGGATCATCAGTGACTACGGATGATCTGCCGCACAAAATTCTGGAGCGAGCAAGCGAGAATGGGGAAGGGCATGCAGGCGGATTTTTCGCCAAACGCGCGGCACATCTCGCGAATTTTGAGAAGGACTATTTGGAAGAACTCTTGCGACGCCACCAAGGGGACGTCACTTCTTGCGCCAAAGAAGCACTTATTCCCCGGGGTTCTTTCTATCGTTTCCTGAAGAAATACGACATTGATCCAGCACGGTTTCGGCAGGAATAGTGCGGCTCGACTGGTTAGAGCGAGCCGCACAGGTTTCGTATGGTTGCTTGCCCGTACTATTCACGACCTTGCGGCCGAGGGCAGCGGCACAGTGTCCGACTTCGACGTCATTCGCCGTTCACGACCGATGGTCGTGAACAAGGCGGGCTAGCGCCGACCTCGTCTGAAATTGTTGTCACTGTTGGCGGCAACCTCAAGCCTGCCAAGCATCCGCTTGACCTCGGCGTTCTTGGGGTCGAGCGCCCGGGCTTCGAGTGCGACGTCCCGTGAATTCTTGAGAGAGCCACGGTAGAAGAACTCGGATGCTAGGTAGAGCTGTGTTTCAACCGTGTCCTGAGTGACAGTCTTGAGATACGAGGCGATCAAGGCGTCGAGGGGTGAATTGGGCTTAACTTCTGCCTTGAGCTTGAGAAGTTCCTTGCTCCCTTTTTCGAACTCGCGAATCGCTTGTTGGAAGTACCTGATCGCTTGGCTGTGCCGTTTTGTGCTCTTGAGGGCTTTACGCTTCAATTCGTGAGCTTTGGCGTAGTGCTTCTTGCCATGGACAAGGCGTCTCTGCGCTCGTTCATCGGCTCTCTTGGCTCCCTTGGCTGCTCGGTCCTCAGTTTTCTTCTTGCGAACGGTCATGGCCCTGTCGGCAATGTTGTCTAAGAGTACTCTCGCCTCTGCGGCAAACTCAGTGAACGGGTATTTTTCAAGCAACATGCCTAGATGCCGTTCGGCTTTGAGGACTTTTCCCGCCGCAAGCTGTTCACGAGACCAAGTTAGCATCCGCTTTCCGGCGCGTCGCCGCAGGGCCCTTAGCTGTTCTTCTATCTTGTTGCCGAGTTCAGCATCGGCTTTTTGAGCCAAGCGAAAATGGCGCCGGGAGATTTCGAAGAGATCATGATCTAAGGCGTATGAGGCGATCTTGAGCTGTCCTCTTGCATCAGCATTGTTTGTGCGCGACTTCATCAAGCGATAGATAGTGCGCGGGTGCAGCTCGGCGTATGAATAGGTGACGATCTTCTTGTCGACGAAACGCCGAACTTTGATCTTGCTGCCGTCATCGCTTAGTAGGGTACAGGTCTGAGCCTTACCATTCTTAAGCAATATGGTTTGCGGGGCTTGCTGCACACCGCGTGCAGAAAACGCAGTGGCGCAAAAAATGAAACTCAAGGTCAATACTAGTGTTGTCTTGGAAATCATCACTGGCCTCCTTCGCTTTGGCCTTCGGCCTTCAGGCTGCAACACGTGCACAGAGGATTTACCGAAGTGCCTTCTCCGTTGGCGCATGCCGCGCAAAAGCAACCATCCACGTCGGCTTCAGGAGTGCCACAGATACACTCAGATGCTGCATCGTCTCCCATTCGATTGTATGTGCCATCGCTGCTGCACGCGCCCAAACTGAGAACTGCAAGCATCATGATCAATGGAATCGACTTCTTCATATGATTTCCTCCTTCGCTTCGTGACCTCATGAGATGCGAGAATACCACATTCACGATGTCGGGTGTCTTCGATCTTGACTTTGCCTCGAAAGCAGATCAGAGTCTGCTCTTCATCTATCCAAGCAACAAGCGAGAGGCTTGAGTTATTCGTGAGAACGTCTAAGACTCATAGCCAGTCGCGTTTTTTTCGAGCAAGATAGAGCGCCGTGTGACTTTGCCTCGAACGGCCATTTCTTGCATTGGCGTAGAAGAATGGATTGTCTGGTGTCCACCCAAATGGTGCGGGATGGACTAAAGGTTGTGTAGAGGTCGAGAGAGATTCGGGGCTGCTCTGTCTATCGCATTTTTGTGAACCTGTCACAGAAATGAGTCACTTGACTGCCCATCTCAAGGCTCACTTCGGTGATGGCGAAAGT
>JAJRYU010000259.1 GCA_024275615.1 Planctomycetota bacterium | reverse complement strand
GCCATCGTACCTCGAGAACGGCATCTATCCGGCCGATCCGTTCGCCAGCCTGGACATTGACGGCGTAGGTTCACTTATGAAGTGGGCCATCAAGAATGGCAAGAAAAGTCGACCTGGCATAAAACTGGGTATTTGCGGCGAACACGGCGGCGACCCCAATTCCATCATTTTCTGTGACAAGATTGGTTTGAATTACGTCAGCTGTTCGCCCTACCGTGTGCCAATCGCGCGTTTAGTTGCAGCGCAGTCGGTTCTGCTGAACGATTGAGAAAAAGGCATCAGTGGGCTCCGTGCCGCCTTTACCGGCCAACTTTGAGCATGGTTTCAAGCTTCTTGGCTACCTCCGTCGCTCCAATCGCTATGCCCTTGTCATTCCAATGTGTGTCTTCAGGATGATAGAGCATGTCCTCTGGTTCGATAGATGTTGCACCCGCCAACAGAACAGAGGTCAGATTGACAACGGCAATGCCCCGCCTCTTGAGCCCTGCCACGACGATCTCAAGCCGCCCTGTCTGCGGTAAGAGAGTCTGAACGATGGGAAGCGTCAAAACAGGCTTTGAACGGTCGCCATAGATCGTGAACTTGTCCGGAACGAGCAAAATGAGCAGTCTCTTGTTCTCTGCGTAAGCCAGGGCTTTGACCTTCAATATTCCGTTTAAGAGTGCTTCGCCCTCACTTGGTTTGAAAGCACGCTGATGCACCAAGAGACTAGCGCGCAAATATGCGATTGGGCGGTCTGCGCGGCCTTCAAGTTCGAACAAGGAACAAGGAGAAAAAGGAGCACGATCAAGACAAGTCGGCGGGATCAAGTCATTCAAATTGAGTAACCTTTTTCGGCTCTCGCTGGTCTCGACAAAGTAGGTCTCAACTCGTGACAAATAGGCGGCCTTGCGCTTGGAGCGTCGCGCAGCCTTGAGAGCCTCCATGTTTGCCATGTGGCTCTTTGACAGATCAATGAGAGACAAGTCACGAAGACGACGTCGGGTCAGGAGCCGCTCGATAAGGCACCAGACAACGACTTTCGTTTTCATTGAAACCACGCTGGGGTTGAGAAGATACTCAGTAATAGACGCCGTCGGTCCCAAACCAGCGCGCGCTCGATTTTGGATCACGAGTTTTCCTTGGGCTCGAACCCTGGCAGTGAAAGTCTTGGAGTTCTTCGAGCCGTGAGTGAGAAAACTGGCTCCACAGAACACCACATCGGGATCTCTGGTCAATCGAGAATCTATGTCCAAAAATCCCTCGTCGTTCCTGGTCGAGACGAGCGTTGTTCGTTGAGAAAATCGTCGGCCGACAAAGGGAACACCAGCAACACGAATCAAGTCTCCTGATTGAGCAGTGAGCGTTCTCGCTTGCTTTGGCCTTGTGGCCTTGCGCGAGTCAAATCGCGGAAAAACCGCTGCGGGCTCGTGGAAGTGGCCAGCGATATCGACCAACAAAACGAGAGAAAGTGGTAGCCAAAAGGCCACGAGCAGCCAGTTCCTTTGGCCGCACGAAAGACCGATTTCTTCCAATTTCCTGGTACTTGGCACTACAGACTCCGTCAGAACTGAAAGTAGAGAAACGGGCTACCCCGAGAAACGAGAACAGCAGCAATCGCGATCCAAAAAGCTATGGCATCTCGCCCCAGACCTAACCAACTTTTCCTCTCCATTAACTCCCATGTATCAGCGCAAAAGAACGCCAGGAATACACAGACCAAACCGACGGGAAAGACCTCAGGGAAAATTCCGAGCATTTCAGATGGCCCTGTGTGAGGCACAAACATCCGATTCAAGATGGTTGCGGCTTCCGTCAACGAGCTGGCTTTGAACGGGACCCACCCCAAACAGACAAGCAGGAAAACCAGCAGGCGCGCCACCGAGGTCGGCAACCTTGAAATGGGATGAGCACTGGGAAACGCCCTTTCAAGAGCGAGCAGGGCGCCATGCCAGAATCCCCAAATGAGAAAGACGAAACTCGCTCCATGCCAGAGTCCACCCAAACCCATGACAATCATGAGGTTGACGTAGGTTCGGCGCACTCCTTTGCGATTGCCACCCAAGGGAAAGTACAAGTAGTCCCGTAACCAAGTTGACAAGGAAATGTGCCACCGTCGCCAGAAGTCAGTGATCGACGTCGCCTTGTAGGGTGAATTGAAGTTCTGCGGAAAGCGGAACCCAAAAAACAAGCCTAGCCCAACAGCCATGTCACTGTAGCCGGAAAAATCGAAGTAGATCTGAAAAGCGAAACTGAGGACGCCACACCATGCCTCTATGGATGTTGGGTCTGGATTGCCAAAAGCGAGTGGGACCCCAAGCGCAATCGTATCGGCTATGACTGCCTTCTTAAAAATTCCTTGGGCGAAGAACCTGGTGCCCAGCAAGACCTTGTCCCAGGTATGGTCTCGTTGGTTGAGCTGCTCGGCAATGGTCCGGTAGCGAACGATGGGGCCTGCGATCAGCTGAGGAAACAAAGCAATGTAGGTAGCAAAAGAAACCAAGTTCTTGGCCGGCTTGGCATCACCTCGATAGATATCAACGAGATAGCTAATAGCCTGAAAGACGTAGAAGGAGATGCCAATCGGCAAGACAATTTTCAAAATTGGGATTCGATCTCCTTGGCCACCCACCAAGTCGACTAGGGTCGCAGTCCAGCTCAAGAACATGGAGGCATACTTGAAGTATGCCAAGAGACCGAGGTTGCCAGCGACCCCAATAGTTAACCACTTCTTCTTGGCACCACTCTTGGATGCCATCATCCACCTGCCGACGAAGTAACTCAACAAGATGGAAGTCGCCAAGAGGATGGTGTAGTCCGGGCGTGCCCAGCCATAGAAAAGAAAACTGAAGAACAACAAAGTGGCGTTTCGAAACTTAACTGGACTAACAAAGTAGGCCAGCAGGACTACAGGCAGGAACAAGATCAGGAAACTATAGGAACTAAAAACCATCCAAGATGTTCCCGGTCTTTCTCTCAACTGTAGTGAATGTCTGCGGGCAACCACGACGTCAGGATTGAGCCACAAGGGAGGATATCGCCAAGATGCCTGATTGGTCAAGTCAGCGGCAATTGGGTTTAAAGAGCCAAGGGCGACGAAGTTGAAGTGGACGAGTAAGACGGGCGTTACTGCCCGGCAAGTTGGGCAAAGGCTCTCTCGATATCAAGCTCGATAAGAGCGGCTTCAACTCCATCAAATCTCTCGCGAAAGACGTACTTTATCGGGTAGTCCCCCTTCGCTAACCATTGATAGTCAAACTTGGCATCCTCGGGCCAAAAGATGTAGAGATGGGTAAATTGGTCTTGGGCCTTCGATGTGGCGAGAATCGCCTTCTTGTAGAGCTCTGGGTGAAAAACGTTGCTCCAAACGGTGAACTCGGCGTAGAACTTCTGGGGGGTGTGGACAGAGGCCGAGAATACCAAGTCTGTCGGTTCAAGCCGCCTGCTTAGCTCGAGGAATTCATTGCGTGGATGAACGGTTCGCATGCTGTCGTGATAGTTGATTGCACTTATGAAAGTGAATCCAACCAAAGTTCCTAATAAGACAAATACGCCCCAGACTCGCAGTGTCATGACGACGGCGCTCCCGATCATGCGAACAAAGAAAAAGGCACCAAGAATCGTGAGAGCAGGCGCCACCATGATCGGCCAAAACTCATGGACAAAAGCATGCTCATGGGCGGCAAGAAAAGGGAGAAGACCGGTCACGAGGAGAACAACCGTAAAACGAAATGCCGTGGAACGTGATCTTCTTTCTTTCACGAGGATGAGAGACGCCAGCAAAGCCACGACGAGGATTGGGATGGTAATAACTTGACGAAAATGTTCCCCGAAGGCGATGAACCAATACTTGACAACCTCTTCCGAATTCGGGATCGCCGAAGGCCCAAAGATCTCAAGCCCTCCGGTGACTGAGGTCTTGGTCATTGCCAAGAAATCTTGGATGGTTTGCAGTGTGGTAACAGAACTCAAAGCAACCCAAGACAACACCGAGATTAGGGACAATAGAAATGGCAATGCGACGAGGCCAAAATCCTTCCACCTTCGTTGGCGACAAAATGCTACATCCAACCAAAGGGCGACAACAAGAAAGTAGATCTGCCAGTCCATCATGCCAGCGATATACCCGGCACCGAAGTAAGCATAGAAGTCTGATTTTTTTCTCGACTGCGAATACCGCATCCAAAAATATGCTGTGGGAATCAAGAACGGCAGACAGTAAACGACAGGGTCGGCCATCCGCATGTAGTGAACAGCTATCGGCAACGATGAGAAAATCAGCGTTGCGAATGCAGCTACGCGACGACCGTAAATGAACGCCAGAAATATCCGCGAGCTAAGCATCGTCAAGAGGAGAACACTCAGCATGGCGAGATGAATGGCAGTCTCATCTTGGCCGAACATGAGAAAAATCGGGTAGAGATGGAGATACAACGTCGGTGGGTGATTGACATAGGGCTGGTAGAGATCCCCACCCGCCGCGTGGTGAATTGTCGACGGAATTCCCCCGACCTCAAAGTAGCCATGCCGCTCGAACCCCCGAAGGGAGTAACCACAAAACGCACCACTACTGAAACCTGCATGAGATTTGTCCCATGGTTCTCCCAGCCACATGACTTGAAGAGCGACGATGATGCCAACGCCGATGACCAACAAGAAATCGGCCCAACGATCTATAGCCGTTGGCCCAAAGATGGACCCCTTGGTGTCGCAGCTTGATGTCAATCTCCACTCCCTATGTGCGCGAGCACATGCCAACTCGGATCATAGAGGAGCAAGTGTCAGAAGGTCAATGGGAGACTATGGTTTTTGATATCTGGGATCTGGAGGCAAAGGTGATCACGGGCTCAATTCACGATATAGTTGAGATTTCCCGCTGACGAGGGGCCTAATTTGAGTGGCCACCGGCGTTGCGCTTCCAAACGACCGTGACCAACCAAAAAACAAAGACATATGTGGCAAAATCGCAGATCTCGGAATAGGTGCGGATCGAGGCCCGTCGGGTAAAAGGGTGCAAGGGGCTTATTCTAGCGACGATTTTGTTGTCAACTTCAACCAACATGGTTCGAGTCATGACACCTTCGGCCCGAACTTTCAGAGAATAATCAGCAGCTTGGACATCAAAGG
>JAJRYU010000258.1 GCA_024275615.1 Planctomycetota bacterium | reverse complement strand
GATCCATGGACAGAAGACGACCAAGAAGAACAAGCTGGGCGTGTTCTGGCTAGGCTGCGCCATGAGCAGAGGTTCCTGAAAGGAACCGTGGCGGCCACGATCTGCGGGATCTTGGGGGTGGCGCTTGCTCACAGCGTTGCCCTTTCAGATATTCATGCCCGCACCTCCATCGCCACCGCTTTCATCGGCGTCCTGGTCGCTTTTGGCATGAGGCAATGGGGCCGAGGGGTGGATCGTCGTTTTCGGCTGACAGCTTTGATCTTGACCGCTATCTTGATGTTCATATCTGTGGTTATAGCTGGCTGCGTGCAACGGGCAGCGACGAGTCGTTTCACTCTTGAGCAGCTCGTCGATCTTGGCGAAAAAGGGTTGATGGGCCCCCGTTTTGCGCTTGTGTTGTTTCGCGAAGCCATAGACTTTCAAAGCGTCTTCTTGTGGGCCTTGGGTTTCGCCGCCGCTTGGTCCATGTCCGGGCGCAGGCTTCGGCCGGGAGACTTGAGGGATTGAATTCACGAATCGCCAGCTTTGACGTAGACTCTGAGGGTAGCTTTGAAACTTTGAGGTAACGAATGACCACGCAAAATCCGTTGGCTCCAGGCCAAACCTGGGAAGTGCTCCGTGGTGGTGTGGTCGCCGGACACATGAATATCACTGAGAGCGATGGTCTTTGGCACCTGGGGGAATTTGAACCGGGACAGCTTTTTGCTGAGATTGCCGATCTCTTCAACAAGGTTGACAAGCATGGTGAACCCAAGGGTTCTGACGCCCGTCAAGCGGACGTGCACCGTCTCAAGAAACTGGGCGTCAAAGTGAGGCTTGTTGGTGAAGCGACAGGTTTTGAGGCGTTCGCACTCTTTGTTGAGGATAGCCAGGCAAAGATCCGCATCTACCCAACTGCGAAGAAATTCTCCTCATGACAACAACGCTCGTTTTTGTCTACAATGCCGATTCTGGTTTTGCCAATGCCATGGTGGACGTGGCTCACAAGCTATTCTCACCGGGGACTTATGCTTGCAATCTTTGCCAGCTGACTCATTCAGCCTTTGGCATGCGTGACCGATGGCGCGATTTTCTTGAGTCCTTGAATTATGAGATGGAGTTCCTCCATCGTGACGAGTTTCGCGTCGAAGGACATGCTCTTGCCGTCGAACTACCAGCGATTTTGCGGCGTTCAAATGAAGAAATGAATGTGCTCATCGCAGCCGAAGAACTAAACGCGATTGTGTCACTCGAAGATCTCATGGCTGTGCTCGGCAAGAAGCTCAAAGGGCCCCCAAGTTCGCTAGATTCGCAGGGTTAACCCGTCTCGTCCATGATTGTGATCGACGGTGGTCATGAATCCGTGCACATGAACGTTGTTACCAAGCTGTTACTCCTGTTTCGAGATTCGCAGCTACTATGACTGAGTCACAACTACGGAGTCAGTCATGAACAGAACAACGGCATTCTCTTTTCTCTTCCTTTTTGTCCTCGTAGGCCTGCTTCCTTCGCAGTCCGACATCCCTGGTCTTGATGACAAGAACCGTGGGCTGCCCATTCGCGAGTTGATGGTTTTCAAAGATGGTCATGCCTTGGTCTATC
>JAJRYU010000257.1 GCA_024275615.1 Planctomycetota bacterium | reverse complement strand
GAACTGGACAACAGAGGGGACAGGCAGCACCGCCGTCACCACCACCTGCCTCGCCCATTGCTACCGAGGCAATGCCTATTCAGGCGTCCTGTGGGCAGTGTGGGAGCGGACGTTCATCAAAGATGGGCAATCAGAGCAGCCAACTGAACGGTGGATCACCTGCGACCTCCTGCGATACCAGCGGGACTGTGGATGGGGATACAAAGACCTCGACGAGTCGATGTATCCCTATTACTTCTCATGCCCCAAGAAATATCTCGACCTCGTTCCCATCGACCAATATGGCGGCAATGCCGAATGGCGTGAGAGTGTTCGTTCTTACCATGCTCGACAGCAGCAGAGGCGGAAGCAGCGGGTTGGTTGATTCAGTGGACACCATCCAAGGGAGTGTTAAACAACACCCTCACAACCAGGAGACAAACATGCACGACCAGACAGAGGCAATCCGCCGTGTTGAGATTTCACAATTGAACGCTCATCCGGGGAGTCGAGAGGCATTGGAAGCCAAGCACGGAGAGGTATGGGACACTCAGGAGCTACAACAGGACTTTGCAGTGAAAGGATTCATGGCCCCATACATTGTTGTTGAACGACGTTGCGACCACGTTGTAGGCAGCCTCAGATTTCAACATGATCATCGGCTGTACTTCAATTTCATGGAAGACTGATCTAGCCAACAACCATCGAGAGCGGCTTGAGTGTCCAACAACGGACACCCAAGCCGCTTTTTTTTGTTGCCAACGGCGTTACGGAAATTGTTTTCAAGAAAATTGTTTCGAAAAAGTCTGGGGCCTAGACCCCCGAGTCCACTATATGGGGACTCCGTGCCAATTTTCATCTATGCCCCTCTCGTGTTTTTTCGCCCCATATGCTGGCGATCACAGCACTGATCGAAATCGAAAATACCGCCGCCGAAAAAATCGGCGGGGCGGTTGCGATTGTTTCCAATCAGTCCGTCTCCTCCTCCGACAATGCGGCTTGCACCTCTTCTGGTGTCTTCTTCGACAAGCTATACCCGATGTACCAGCCTAATCCTGCCCCTGCCGCCATACCAAGCAACGCACCAGCACCGCCACCTTCCGCACCGACATTGACACCAACGAGACCGACGATCAGGGCGAACAATCCACGCAACCCAGCTCCACCAATCAAAGCACCGACCGCAGCACCCACTAGTCCAGAAGATAAGGCGTCTGCATCGACCATCGGACCAAGGCTGGCTCCAAGAAATGCGAACACGCTCATACAAGGGACGAGCGGACCAATCTGACCTTTAGAAAACTCGAAACCGATGAACGCTCCAACAGCCACACCCGCTACCGCCCCTTTGATCGGCTGTTGCGTAATGGCTCCGAGGACAGCAAAAAGCACTCCCCAGATGATCGCACCCAAGAGTGTTGCTATCACCTGACCTATGGGGCCGTAGCTGCGTCGGTTTGCGTGTGTCCCCATTAAGCCTCCTTCGGCATCGCAACTGTGCAAACGACCTCGAACGCCGTTTTACCCGTCATGATGGCGATCCCGATTGTAAACAGTCACTCTCCTCAAATTAGCACACCGTAAACCCGACGAAAACCACCACGTTCATGTCTCATTTCATGTAAACGGTCACGTTTCAACGACAGTTTACATTTAGCGG
The DNA here is from genome assembly GCA_024275615.1 of Planctomycetota bacterium. Taxonomy (GTDB): domain Bacteria; phylum Planctomycetota; family DRQF01; genus S139-23. The sequence continues at coordinate 2,949 of JAJRYU010000257.1, read as the reverse complement.
ACACCATCCAAAGGGGAAACATTAACACAAGGAGCTTGACCGTGACCAAAGCCACCGCAATCTACGTTCGTGTTTCCTCTCGTGATCAATCCCATGCCAGCCAGTTGCCTGATCTGGAACGTTGGACAGAAGCAAACGACGGTCGGGTCGTTTGGTTCAAAGATAAATTCACAGGCAAGACCATGAACCGACCTGGAATGGACAAGCTGATGGAAGCTTTCCTGGCTGGCAAGATCTGCCAGATCGTTGTCTGGCGGCTCGACCGACTGGGCCGCACCACCCGTGGACTGTGCCAGTTGTTTGATGAGCTTCAAGAGCGGAAGGTTAATTTGGTTTCGTTGAAGGATGGATTCTCATTAGAATCCCCAGCAGGTAGGCTCCATGCTCGTATTCTGGCTTCGGTGGCTGAGTATGAGAATGAAGTCAGACGTGAGCGTGTCTTGGCTGGTCAGGAAGCTGCAAGGAAGAAGGGGAAGAAATGGGGCGGCAGTGAGAAGGGATGGCGTTGGAAGGTAACTGATGACCAGGTGGTCGCAATCCATGAAATGCGGGCGGTTGGAAAGCCGATTGCCCAGATTGCTCGGGTCACAGCTCTATCACGTCCGACAATCTACCGTGTCCTGCGGGAAATTGAGCCTAGTGAAGCAGCGTGAAGGAGGCATCCAATGACCACCACCACTCTCATCTCAGTCCTGCGTCATCACCTATGGCTATGGTCTCCCGAGCGAGAACAAAAAACAATATCCCAGCTTCAGGCACTTGGACTCCTGAAATCTTCCAGCCTCATCAATGCTCTCTCCAACGAAGACCCCAACATCCGCCTTTTCACCATTGACATCTTGTCCGAGCTTGATCCAATTCAAAGCAGTCTCCCCGCCCTGATCAACGCTCTCAAAGATCCTGACCGAATCGTCCGCATTTCAGCCGTCGAGCCTGTCGCTAGGTTCGGTCGCGAAGCCAAAGCGGCAATCCCAGTTCTGGAAACGTGGCTTGATGACGACAAGATTCACGTTGGTATCGCCGCCGCAGTCGCCATCGGCATGATTGATCCCCAAAAGATCTCAGAAGTGCTGCCAGTGTTAATCAACGGGTTGGAAAGCAGAGGTGATCGAACCAACGCCGCTTTTGGTATTGGAGAACTGGGAGAAATGGCATCCGAGGCACTACCGCTGTTGGAGAATTTACTGGCCGATGATTGGGCATCGACTCGTTGTGTTGCTGCTGCTTCCATTCACAAAATCACTGGCGACCCAGCAAAGGAAATTTCGGTTGCAATCGATCTGCTCGGGACTGAGGACTGGGTGGATCGGTGCATGAGTGCCGAGCATCTGGGTTGCCTTGGACCGACTGCAAATTCCGCCCTGTGGGATCTTCGCCGCAAACGAGACGACGAAAATCCGTGTGTCAGAACGGCGGTTGAGATCGCTATTGAGCGGATTGGTGGGGAGTTGTAGCCCGTCGGATGATCGATACGAATTGACCCTCCTATGGTTCACCAACGGCTCTGCCTCAAAGAGGCAAAAATATCTTTGCCTATCATACGGCACACATAACACTCCCATGAACAAGCGTGCCGTCGAACACTAACGCCGAAGCATGATCACCAATTGGTGATTCTGCCCGATACTCAGCACCTTCACCAATGGGATCAGCCGGTTCCCACGATAACTCACTGAGGTCGGTCAGCACCCTTTCGACATCGGCACGTTCAGCCTGCTTGTCGGTCTGCTGAACCTCCAATGCACCTAAGATCGCTCCAGAGAGCAGGCGGTTCCAAACCTTTCCACAAGTTGCTGGTTTGTCGAACAAGTCGATTGCCACCACCTTGCCTCCAACAGCCACCGCAGCCCCAACCGCACCTTCAACGTAATTCAGATTTTCACGGAACTCATCCAGCCGTTTCCGATGAGCCTCAAATGTGTCAGACATTGCACTCGTGCCAGAGGAAGCTCCAAGGGCTGATTGCTGGCGAGCAACCTCCTCCCATACCTCACCCTGGTCGGAGCGATGTCCCCGATTTTCTCTGACAGACTTGGATACAGATGCTTTCAGCACTCGCCGCAACGCTGATGGCGAGTGCGTGCCGCCCGAGCCGAATTGGCGGGACTTGTAGCCCCACCGGCCTGCTTCCACGCAACTCACAGGGATCTTGGACTTTGTGTGGGCAGCGATCAGGACACTGGTGTTCAAGATACGATTCTGCTTGGCCCCAACCAGTTCCTCACCTTCGAGAAAGAGGACACGAAGATCGCCAGAGTTTTCGACCGCCAAGTCGGGAACCGACCCAGATTCGGAGACCTCTTCCACGGTGACGGAGCCTTTGTTGATAGCCTCGTCGGACAGAGCATAGTCCACGCCGTGGCTTGGCTCAGCAAAGAGTGGGAATACAGCTAAACCCTCATGGCGGATAGGATCGCCAACTTTGATCTCGGGAAATGTGACGGACATGGGTGATCTCCTTGATAATAGACCCTGTATTCTCACCGACACTCAGAACTCGCCGAAGGTTCGTCATGCCCAGCCATATTGCCCTCACATCATACCATTCCTTGAGTAGGAACCGTTACATCGGCAGCCGATATCAACCACGGCGATACCTCTCAGGAACTTCAACATAAACCCTCAATCGAAATTTAATCCCACCTACCACCCAACCAATCCCGAACAAAATATCCCCAACCAATCTGATCACGGCTGCCCCCTTGAAAACATCCTCTTCCATCCAGTCACCCTCTCCTCATGTTCCTTCCTGAGCCGCTCACAACGTGGATCAACTTGTCGCCGTTGGACTTCGGCTCTTACTGGATTGGGAGTCGGTGGAAGCCGCTTGGGGGCTTCGTGGATGTGAAGGTGTTGGTGGAGATGGAGGTTGATGGCGGTGTTGTTGGTGACGGTGATCTGGGGTGGCTGCTCTTGGATTGCTGGTGCCACAACAACCACGTTCATATT
>JAJRYU010000256.1 GCA_024275615.1 Planctomycetota bacterium | reverse complement strand
GGGCAAGGTCATTGTCGGTCAAGAAGAAGTCATCGAACAACTTCTGATCTCGATATTGGGCCGAGGACATTGCCTCCTCATGGGAGTGCCGGGATTGGCAAAGACTCTCATGATTTCGACCTTGGCAAAGACTCTCAATTTATCGTTCAATCGCATCCAGTTTACGCCAGATCTCATGCCATCGGATATTACTGGCACGGAAGTTATCCAAGAAGACAAAGCAACGGGAAATAGAGAGTTCAAGTTCATCCGCGGTCCAGTCTTTGCAAATGTCATTCTTGCAGACGAAATCAATCGGACACCGCCTAAGACTCAGGCCGCACTGCTTGAAGCTATGCAAGAGCACCAAGTCTCAGCAGCGGGAACTCGTCATCCTTTGCCTGAGCCATTCTTCGTCTTGGCCACCCAGAACCCGATTGAGCAAGAAGGTACCTACCCTCTTCCAGAAGCGCAGCTCGACCGTTTCATGTTCATGGTTCATGTCGATTATCCCACTGCTGAAGAAGAGCTGAAAATCATTCAGCAAACCACATCCGACTACAAGCCCAGCGTGGATGAAGTTCTTTCCGGCGATGAAATCATGAAGCTCCAAGAGTTAGTTCGGCGTGTTCCTGTCAGCGATCATGTGGTCAAGTACGCCATGGAATTCGCGCGCCAGACACGTATCCAAACAGACGAAGCTCCGGACTTCATCAAAGAGTGGCTTTCTTGGGGAGCCGGTCCTCGTGCTTCGCAGTTCTTGATCTTGGCTGGAAAAGCGCGTGCGGTCCTAGCGGGACGCCATTTTGTTACTGGCGAAGACATCAGAGCGGTTGCCAAGCCGGTCTTGCGTCATCGTATTATTGTCAACTTTGGCGCCGAGGCCGAAGGCATCAACAGTGACGGCGTTATCGAAAAACTAATCGAAACAATTCCGCGCAATGAAAGTGAGATCACTACGGATGGCAGACTATCAAAAGTACTTGGATCCGAAGACTCTGAATAAGATCGCGGGATTGGAGTTGAAAGCTCGGTTGATCGTTGAGGGTTTTGTTGCCGGGCAGCATCGTAGCCCCTACAAGGGTAGCTCCGTTGAATTCAGAGAGCACCGAGAATACGTTCCGGGAGATGATGTTCGTTTCCTGGATTGGAAAGTGTACGGCAAGTCAGACCGTTTCTATATCAAGGAATATGAAGAGGAAACCAACCTCAAGGCGTACTTGGTTGTTGATACGTCAGAATCCATGGCATTCGAGTCTGATGGCATGTCCAAACTTGAATATGCCAAGTGCGTCGCCGCTTCGTTGGCCCATCTCATCAGCCAACAACAGGACGCAGCAGCTTTGGTTCTGTGGGACAAGGAGCTAAAGAAGTTCCTACCTCCGAAGAACAACCCTCTCCATCTACGCGACATCTACCGATCGCTCGACCAAGCGGAGGCCCTTGGCACAACTGACGTTGTCAGACTCTTCCACGATATCGCCGAGCGCGTTCGCCAAAGATCGATGATCATTTTCATTTCTGATCTCTTCGACGACGACCAACGCGGACTCATGAAAGGGTTACGACACTTGAGGCACAAGGGACACGATGTTGTAGTCTTTCAGACCTTAGACGATGCCGAAATAAACTTCCCTTTTGACGGCATG
>JAJRYU010000020.1 GCA_024275615.1 Planctomycetota bacterium | reverse complement strand
GGGCGTAACGAGGTGGATTTCGGCACTATCCCGGGATTCCTTCGCTCCTGCCAAGATAACACGGCCACCACCTGGAGGCGCAAAACACAGGTCCGGTTTCGTGAGGTTCGTTCGCCAACCGCGGGAGAACCTCTGCAAGATGCCTACTTGATTGAGATTTCTCATGTCACTGGGCCACAGCGTGTAGGGGGTTCTTAGGGCGATCAGGCTGGCCAAAAACACGCCAATGTTGTCGTTCTTCTTGCGATCAGGAGAAACCAAATAGAGAGAAAGAGGCAGTTTCGTTCTCCCTCGATTGACAACCATGTCTAAGCACATGACTTCTGTTTGCGTATGGCAATCTTGTGCCAGGAGAATCTTGCCATCTCGATCTTTGATCTGTAGTTGATCATTGTGCCGCAAGACCTCTTGCCGCCTCACCAAGGTCACCATGAGTCGGCGAGCGTATTGTTGCTCGGAACGACTGATGTCAAAGTCCACATCACAAATCTTGCCGACGCGAAGAGGTTCGTTGAACTCTTTCTCTTTGGCTGACCAACCCTCCAAGTCAGCGATGCGGTAGGTCGCCAATAAGTAGCCAATGCTAAGAGCAGAACTGGGGTAAACACCAAGAGCGTCCAGCATCGCTGCAGAAACTTCCGAGCCAGCATATTCATTGAGTTGGATCGCAGCCTTGATGCGCAAGACACGATGAGGTTCGTGACGCACGAGGCGCATCAAGAGACCTCTTAGCCACGGACTGGAAGGAAAATTCGGGAGAGCCCCAACTGTGGTTGCACGCAGAGTATAGCGGTCAAGCCTCAGAAGACGTTCGACGAGATTGCGACGATACTCCGTGTCGGCGGCACCTAAGTGTTGAATGAGTGTGTGAGTGAGGGGCGAGTTCTTCTCTGTTACGGTCCTTTCAATAAACGGTTGTAGCTCCTTGTCCGGTCGAGACATGAGACTAACGAGCAATCGTGATGCCACGGGGCCTTCCAGTGAGCTTGCCATGTTCATGAGGACGACGGTGTCAACCTCAACTCCAGCACGTGCGAGAGTCCCAAACAGGTCTGCGCGAATCTCCGTGTTCTGCTCATCCTTTAGACGTCGACGAGCAAGATCTTTCGCAAACGTGAGATCGGCGAGATGCCACAAGACAAGTGCTGCCCGACCGCGTAAGGCAACATTCTCGCTAGTCAGGAGATTCGCCCCAGATAGCAGCGGTCGTCGTTGAAACTTGGCCTCAAGTAAGTCCTGCAATCCTCCGAGACCACCCAGATCCCTGCCCTCGAAGGAGCAAAGGCCATTTGCGTGTGACAAGTTTTCGTCTAACTCCAAATCGAAGAGGAGCAAGGCAGCGCTTTGCTGGAGGTTTTTGTCATCAGTCCTCAGGAAATCAAAAAGGCGAGGGATCGCCTCGTAATGCCCTAAGAGGATCTCGTCACGAAGCGCAGTGAACTCAGGACTTAGCCCGCGATCTCCTTCTCGTTGAAAAATACAGTCTGACTGCCATTCCCTGAAGATCTGCCCCATCTTCTCGAACATCTCAGGCTGAATCGTGGCAAGGTCAAAGCTCTCCGCGGGGTCCTTTTCGATGTCAAAAAGCAACTTCAGTCCGGCGTCATATTGAACACGGTACTTGTGCTTTCCTTGCACAATCGCTGTCACCGGCGGTAGGTTCTCGCCTTCGAAAATTGCTGGCCGCTCAACAACAGCATAGAAAGACTTGGGATCAGCCATGCCCAGCATCAATGGGATGAGACTTGGAACTTCACAGTCTTCGAGTTTACGTGCACCCAAGAGGTCCACCAACGTTGGTGCCAACGAAGTCAAAGAAATCGATCCATGTATCTTTCTGCCACCCTCCATGAATGGCACATGAATAAGCAAGGGGACGCGACACTGCTCTTCATGAGGCAAGCCACCATGCAAAAACGCGCCATGCTCACCAAAAGCTTCGCCATGGTCAGAAGTGACGACAACGATGGTCTTTTTAAGCAAGTCCCTGTCCCTTAGGCCTCTGAACAAGCGGCGCAATTGCGAATCGGTGAATGCAAGTTCACTATCATAGGCGTCCATCTTCTCCGGGCCGAATTCGAAACCCTCATGTTGTACATAGGGGAAATGAGGATCCATCAAATGGGTGAGTAAGAAGAACGGTGACTTAATTTCATCCACGACGTCCAAAAGCCGCCCCACCATCGCTTGTGATTCGACGGTATTGAACTCATAGCGATCTTGCCCCAACCGCAAGTCGGCCTTCGGCCAACTCAGTGGCCTGGCGGTGAACACAGCGTCGGTGTATATCCCTAGGCTGGTCATGCCGATGTCGTCTAATGCTCGTCCAAGCAGATCAGGGTCACGTCCTCTTCGCAAACTAATGCTACTTGGATAGGTACCGCTCAGAATACTCATCAAAGAAAAGAAACTCGAGGTCGAAGGTGAGCGAGCGTCATCGAAAACAAAAGCGCTCTGCGCCAATTCTTCCAGGAAGGGCGTCGTTTTCCGCTCATAACCATGGAGGCTGGTGTGGTCGCGGCGCACAGCATCGACGGACACGAAGAGAAGATTGTATTGTTCCTCCCCGCGCAATTCCGCAAGGCGCTCTCGCCCCTTTCTTCGCAACTGGTTCCAGTTCCTGAATCTCGCTGAGAGGCTCGTTGGCCTCCTTATTTGTTCTCTTCTTCGTCTAAGAGGGAGCCGTCGAACCCATGTACGTGTTGACGACAACTCCTCGAACAGAAGCAGCCGCGGTGCCGAAGGACCGGCGAAAAGAGAAAAATAGAGCCAAACAGCAAGGGAAACTGCCAGCACCGTCGTCGTACCGCCGATGAGAACGATCTTCTCTGACGGTACGATCTTGAAGAGGATTCTCTGGACTATCAGTCCTGAGCAAGCGAACGCAGACAACCCCAGGGTTTCGTGAATTCGTGGGTACAGCCCGACGTAAACGTGCTGGTCGATCCAAAAAAAGCAAAACGTCAATAGCAACAACACACAGGAGTTGGCCCAGACGTGTGGACAAAGCACGCGGCTCCAAAAGCGTCTCACTAAGGCGATGAGAAGTAAAAAAACGAGGAAAGCCAGGATCGGCCCCACCCCTCCCCAGGCATACTGTCGGGCTTTGCCGCCAGAGAAAAGACTCTGCGCCAAAATCCAAACCGGAATCGAAAATGGCGTGATAGCCAAGAACTTAGCTGCCCACATCGAGAACTTCGAATGCGAACGGCTCAATTTTGCCACGTGTTGGCAGCAATGGTCCCAAAAGAACAACAACCCCAAAGCCGGCGCCCAAGACCCGGCGAAGCCCATGAGAACAGCAAGGGTCCAGAATTCGTCAATCCTGGAAAAGCCAGTAGACAAACTCAGGTCCAGTGCGATAACGCCCACGATGCCAAGAAAGGCGGCCGCAATTGACAAGAACAGCCAACGACCAGAAATGCATCGCGGGCTCTCGGGGGTATCACTCATGATCAGACGTTACGGCAGGCCCTTGTTTTGGTCTCAGTTGTAGACAGGATTATACGTTAACCCGGCAAAGCTCAAGGAATTTGCCTAGAGATTCGGCGTTCTCTTGGTAGCATTCTTGCTGAACTCGTCGGTAAGTCAATTGAGAGTGACCATGCTAGGAACTGCGCGCATCATCCCCTTCATCATCGTCTTGGTGGCATCCATTCCTGGACTAGCTCAAGATCGTACCGCACCGCCCAAAGGCAAAGAACTGAAAAAGCTGGTACGAGCTTATCTAGCAGCGAACGAGCGCCAGCGCCAAGAGATGCGTCGTGTGGCCGACGAACGCTACTTGCCACTCCAAGCCGGCCCCAAGTTGATCGCGCTGAGAAAACAAGTTCTGAAGTACGTCAAAAAAGCTGGAAAAAGAATCAAAGGTTCCGGCACCATGTACTTCTACGACAAGAAAAAGAAAATCGGCAAGTACATCGTCAAAGGCAGGCCTCAGAAAACTCTCTTTATTGGCCTTCACGGCGGTGGACTAGGACAAGGCGATGCCGGCAGCATGGCAAGCGGCATGGGCGGAGGCGGTTGGTGGTGGATCTTCCCAGAAGTGCTTGAGAAAACAGAATATGGCTGGACGACTTCCGGGACGGAAGAATTCGTCATGGATCTGATCGAAGCGGCCAAACGCACGGGCAAAGTTGATCCCAACCGCATCTACATAACTGGCCATAGCATGGGTGGTTTTGGTTCCTGGACGCTGGGTGCACATCACGCCGATGTTTTTGCCGGAGCCGCTCCCTATGCCGGGGCTCCCACACCCATTTGGGAAGGATCCAAGGCCGTGGCAATTGCTCCCGGTGTGATCCCCAACCTCTACAACCTCCGGCTCCACTTCTTCCAGAGCCTTGACGACAAGAACGTGCCGCCAGCTGCCAACGAGCGCGCATTTAAGGAACTCACCGCGTGGAAAAAGGAGCATCCTCGGGGTTTCGATTTTCGCTACTTGCGGGTCAACGGTCGCGGGCATGCGCCACCCAAAGCGGGGTACATGCCAACTCAAAAATGGGTGGCCGAAAAAACGCGAGATGCCCGACCAAGGAAGATCATTTGGCAGCCCAAGCTCAAGTGGAAGAGGCATTTCTATTGGTTGTATTGGCAGAAACCAGACAGAAGGACGATCCTTGAGGCTACAGCAACCGACAACAATATTATTGTCATTGACGCCTTAGAAAGCATTCAAGAAATCAAGGGTCTCACTGTGCTTCTGGGTGCACCACGCATTGATCTCGACAAAGAAATCGAAATAAAGGTGGATGGTACCAGCAAGTTTAAGGGGCGGGTTGAGCGTACCTTCTCGACAATTCTCCTGACGATGCCGAGGAATGACCCTGACCTCCTGTTTGATGCCCGAGTCGACTTATAGCCAAATGTCGCCGGAGTGAAGTCTTGGAGTGGGGCATCAAAGTCGACTCAGAATATCTGCGACTTAGAACTTAAAGACAACGTCCGCTGCCGCCCAGCCGACTTTGTCGCCTTCGAGTTTGAGTTGATAGCGCACCACAGTAGCTCCGCCAATTTCCAGGAAAAGCACTTTCGTGATCGTCCCAGAAGTTCCCCTGGCCACTCTCATTTTTGCTTTCTTACCTTCTTGCCACTGAGGAGCAGGGTAGATTGGGACTTCGAAGGAACCCTCCTTCTTGACATAGATCTCCGTGCCAACCGCAATAGCTTTCGGTCGTGGTTTGAAGAAAGACGAGTGAATCGTCGCTCCTCCCTGCAATGAAGCCTGATTGAATTCCTCAAAATCGGACGGCTTGAGTAACTCAGGATTCTTGATCGTATTCGGCATCACCCAAGCGAATCCGGATTTGGCTACGTCGTCGCCGACACGGGCTATTTTTAGGATGGCTGATTTTGCGGCGGAACTTTCGAGGACATCCCAAGCCGCTTTCATGGCCCAGCCTTTGGACTCATCCGGGGCCATGCCTTCAGCCCAAACCACCGGCGCTTCTACAACTCTTATTTCTTTGAAT
>JAJRYU010000255.1 GCA_024275615.1 Planctomycetota bacterium | reverse complement strand
TGAATCGCTTGGGACGTTCGGCGACTTCTGAGGCATGTTCTTCTGCGGTCATTCGTTCAATCCTTATTGCTGCGAGGAGGTCATGAGCGGGGCGATTTGGCGTTTCAATCGGCAACCAAGGACTTGATCAGCTGCGTGGCGTTTTGCTTCCATGATTTCTTGTAGTTCTTGGGCAAGGACAAAGGGGCCAGAGAGTCAGCAACGAAAACGATGGCCAAGACTCCGTTGGCCACAGACCAACATTGTTTTGGACTTGTCGATGGGTGGGCTAACTCCAATTGCTCGGCAACCTTGGCTACCATCTGTTCCATGAACTCCCGCAACAGCTCTCGACAGGTCGGATACTGTTCAGACATGGCGATCAAGAGGTCCAAGGCGACTGCCGAATCGCTGCTACTCTCTGAATCGTCGCTGAAGAGATAGTCCACCAACACCTTGGAGCGATTCCTGCGGGGCAGAGCTGCGACAACTAAGTCAATGAGTGCCAAAGATCGTTCAATGAGGCGTTTTGTCAGCGCCACCAAGAGCTCATCGCGGTTGCCGATGTAGTGGCGAATAATGCTGCGTTTGACGCCGGCCTCCTCAGCGATCAATTCGAGAGACGAACCCTCTAACCCGTAGCGGGCGATACAGTGTTCCAGGGCATCCAATATCTGTCCGGTTCTCTCCTTGCTTAGATCGGGACGTGCCATTGGTGTCTTGCGCTCCTTTTCTTGTTCATTGTCACATTGACAATCTATCTTCGCGGGGATTGATTGTCAAGCTGACAATATTTGGAAGAAATGGTGGGGCCGGTTCGCAAGACACCGCTCAAAGTAGCGGGAGCCCCGAGAAATCGTCTGTTGTCCGACAAAAAGAGAACCGAGCTTGGAGTTGGTATCGTAGACAATATCCTAGCGGGTCGCAGTGGTAGCAATTTCAGAGAAATCCTGTTGTGACGCCGTGCTGAGCGAATCGGAAACCAAGAAGGTGGATCTATCATGAAAATCGACGTCAAATCTTTGCTCATCGTCGCCTTGCTTTTGGCCCTTGGGTTCATGGCTATGGGGAAGAGCCAAAATGCCCTGGCACGCTTGTCCGGGACCGACGGTAACCGCGACATGATTGCGGTGACGGGGGAGTATGGCAACGGCACTTCTGTTCTTTGGGTGATCGACACAAAGTCAAAGCAGCTATCGGCTTACAGGAGTTTGAATGGCTCCTCAATTGAGCTCGTTGGCGCGCGTCGGATCGAACACGACTTGAAGCTCATCACCTATCAGGACCGGACTCCGGACGCCTTCAAGCCACTCAATCTCGAGAAAAACTACCTGGATTTTCGCAAGGGAAGGGTCGATTCTGCATCGCCGGCAGGGTCGGGTCCGGAGAAAGCAACCAAGAAGAAAGAAAAGTGACTTTTCAAACAGTGGGGCATAAGCGTAGACTGCGCCAGCTTCACTGAGGGAATAGCTTGTTTGAGGAGAATGTCGGTGCCCGAGAAAGAAGAATTCATCTCTCTAGAAAAGGCTCTTAAGGAGCTTCGACTCAAGGAAGAGGAGCTTAAGCGCCTCGTTTCTGAGGGAGAAATCCGTGCATTCCGCGATGCGGACAAAATGAAGTTCAAGCGCGAGGATATTGAGAAACTCAAGCAGGACACTGGAAAGACCATCAAGTTTCAGGATGAGTCGAGCGACACGCTCACTGACGACCTCCTGTTTGATGAGGAAATTGAAGATTTGGATCTCGACGATGAAATCGGCATGGCTACGGCTCCGATTTCAAGTGACGAGACCTTTATCGACGATGCCCCGAAGAAAAAACCTTCGGTCTCCAAGACCCGTGTGACTCGTACACAGCCAGAAGCCGCAGGTGCAGCTCGAGGCAAGACTACAACGATTCGTCGTACGACCGGCCGTTCCACGCAAATGCGTGTGGCTGAGCAAGCGGCCGTTGGCAACATCCATCCTGCATTTATGGGCGTGATGATCATTACCGCGATCATCTTGTTCTGCGGAATGGCGGTCTGGTACGACATTGCACGTGGTGAATGTTCCAGTTTTGGCAAAACTATCGGCGAAAAAGCCAACGGCGTTTTCGGCGACAAGAAGTAAACCAAGCCTGCTGACAACTAAGAAAAGCCCCGAGAGTGACCTCGGGGCTTTTTTTCCGTCCCTGGCCCCCCCTGTTGGTATCTTTAGAGTCCTAAGAAGACTCTGAGGGAACAATGATGCGAAATATACTGCGCGGCCTCTTGCTTGGCCTTATTCTGCTTTCTTCCACGGCCTGTGTTTCGACCGAAAGGTATGACGCCGCCAGTCAGGAAATTGACAACCAAGACGAAGTAATCCGCAGTTTACGCCAGTCGAACGCCGATTACGCTGCCCAGTTGGAAAGGCTCCGCAACGAAATCGAGCTGGCCAAGCTTGAGGTTGCTCGCCTCAAAGGAAACGAAAATGCCGCGGCAGAGTTGGCGCGGCTGAGACGGGAATTTGCCGAGTTGGAGAATCGATTCACC
>JAJRYU010000254.1 GCA_024275615.1 Planctomycetota bacterium | reverse complement strand
GAAGGGAGGAATCTGACGATGCTGTTGCGGGCTGCGATGACTGAAAACAGTGTTGTTCCCATTGGTGCTACTCTCAAACCTCGCGAGAATCCCCCGAGTGGATGGCCGGTTCCAAACAATCCGATCCCTGTCCTTTTTGTGGCTGGCCTGCGCAACTCCCCAAAGGACGTCGGTACTTGGAGTTCATTGGTGAAGAATAGTCGAAGATCCATGACCGTGTCCAATTTCTTGAGGTTCTGCTCGTAGTATTTGAACTTCAATTCAAGATTACCGAGGCCGCCGTGATCCACTGTCGACACTAATCCATATGTTCACGATCTTACGGCCTCGGGCGGATGCATCGCACCTGACCTTGTTGTCTCTCGCGGTTCTTTCCTCGATGTCAAATTCGGTTAGCAGCCTTAGCCTAACGATTGAGTTCGTCAATTAGGCGAAACTCCATACGCTTCTGCGCTTTCATCATTTCCATATGGTAGTGGGCGTAGAACATCCACAGCTTCAACAGCGCGATCCCGCCGACACCAACCATGAAGAAAACGGCATAGAGCACATGGTCGGGTGTGGCGACGTCACCGGGTAAATCGAGAAACTTGACAGCGGAGTAGACCATGAGTGCCATGATGAAGACGCTAGGGACAAAGTAGAAAAGTCTCTGACCTCGACTTCGGTTGGCAAACTTAGTCATCGTTTCTTCGAGGTTCTTTCGGCCTTTCTTCTCGTCGAACATGTCTTCACCAGTTAAGAACTCTCGTAGCATTTCTGTCATTTCGTTCATGCTTTGCTCCTTTCCAAGATTTGTTTCAAAGCTGACCGAGCGTGGTGCAGCCGTGATTTGACGGTTCCTTCGGGGATACCGAGAATTTTCGCGATCTCCCAGATCTCAAAATCTTCCAGATAGTGAAGCATCAAGACACTTCGGTGATGCGATCCCAAGCTTGCGAGAATCAACTTGATGGCTTCATGGTCGTCGTTAGCTTCAATTGTGTTCGTAGGACCAATGCCAATGGTCTCGATTTGGTTATCCTGCGGTTGCTTTGAAAGTGTTCGGTGAAAGTCCGACGCTCGAAGTCGGACGATGCCAAAAATCCACCGTCGGAAATGGGCTGCATCCCGAAGTTTGCCGAGTCCTCTCGTGACTGCCATCCAGCTTTCCTGGAGCACTTCCCAGGCGCCGTCTTCCGAACCCGTGAGTCGGTAGGCGAAACGCCAGAGAGGCTTTTGGTAGCGGGCAACGAGTTGCTCGAACGCGCGGCGATCGCCAGCTCGGCTTGCCAGCACCAAAAACTCGTCGGTAATCTTTTCGCGTCTGCTTGCCATGTCAATGGGGTGGTCGCATCCGGTCGTCCCGAGGTTCAAACATTCCAACAAAAATCGGAATCCGGCCGAGGTGACTTTTGCCGCAGCCCAAGCGCGATTCTTGATCCTCGCATGACAAAACACCAACGAATTCTGGCACGCAATTGGGAAGATTGACCTGTGCCCATCTCGTTTTGGAGGTTATGAACAAGTCTATCACCTGATTGAAACAGCCGGGAGAAAAGAAGGATGATGACGCTCATCTGCACAAAGACTTGAGGAACTTGTCGCAAGGCGGTCGCCTTGCTCGGTGAGAAGAATATTACCTACGTCTACCGAGAATATTCCGAAGACAAACTTAGTCGCGACGAGTTGGAGGAACTTTTTACCAAACTGGCGCGAAGACCCCGAGACTTGTTGCGCAGGGGCGAGGCCAAGGAGTTTCGAGTGGCCGAAACGGACTCCGACGCTGAAGTCCTCGATAAGATGGCCGTACATCCGACGTTGCTGCAAAGGCCAATTCTCGTCAATGGAGCGAAAGCCGCGCTGGGCCGTCCAGTCGAAAACCTCCTGTCGGTTCTCTAGTCGGACCTGTGGAGTTCGCCGGGCCTTCAAACTCTCACGGACGGTCCGGCTGATTCTCCTGGACGAAGAAGGTTTGGAATCGACACCAAAAAGGCCATGACACGCGGTGCGCCGCTGCAGTCCCCAAGCAAGCGACGAAACTGGACCCTTTTTGTGGTGGGTGGCAATCCAGTCCCTCCTTTTTTATGAACACGCTCATTTTATTCTTGCTTTCGGTCGAAGGTGGTCATAATGTGAGCATGTTCACATAAGGAGTAGCCATGAGAATATCGGCCAAAGCCAAAGAAGAGACCCGGATTCGAATCCTGGAAGAAGGGCAGAAGCTCTTCACCCAGAATGGATACGGCGAGACGACCACACGGGACATTGCCTCTGTCTGCGGGCTCGCCACAGGAACGCTTTTCAACTATTTCCCCAACAAGGAGGCGTTGGGCATGGCCATTCTGGCGGAGGCGCTGGATCGGGCTGAGCAGGAGTTCCTAGGTCGGTTGCGGGACAACCAGTCGCTCGAAGAAGAGCTCTTCGCCCACATCGCCATGGAAATGCGTCAACTCAAGCCGTGTCGTGGTTTTGTTGGTGAAATCCTGGAAGGAGCGTTCAGTCCTTTTGGCACTTCTCAAGCTACAAGGAGTGGTGATGAGGCGCGTTTGCGTCACATGGAATGTGTTGGAGCAATTCTTCATCGGCACGATTTTGGCGACGAATCCGAGGCTGTCACGATGCATCTCTACTGGACTCTCTATCTCGGAGTCCTGGCGTTTTGGTCGAAGGACGCCTCACCCAAACAAGAAGATAGCCTGGCCGTACTCGATCAATCCGTACGTCTTTTTGCCAGCACGGTGTGTACGAATGGGCAAGAACCCAGAAAGTGAGAATCACCATGGAAGCCAGATATGACAAATTCATCGCCAGTCTCCCTGAAGAACTCGCCGAAGGTGGTTCCCACGACGCGGCCATCAACACGCTCCTAGCCAACCTCGCCGGGAAACCCGTTCCGACCTCGAGGTTGGCAAGGTTGTGGGCCATTGGCTCGACCCAAATGAGTATCGCCATTGCCTCTCTAGGTGCCTGGACAAAAGGAGTGCTCTCAAGCGAAGAGAAGAAGATCGTCATCAAGAACGAAGCTCAGATGCGTTCAGCACTCAAGGTCTTGAGCACCATGGGTTATCTCCGTGGTGCCATGACAAAACTCGGACAGACACTTTCAGCATACCCAAACATCGGCTCGGAGCAGATGTCGACAATCCTTGCCTCCCTCAATTTTGAAGCGCCCCCCATGCACTTTTCGTTGCTTCGCGAGCAGGTGTGTAATGAACTGGGCGGCGACCCGGAAGATGTCTTCGCCGAATTTGACGAGGTGCCTTTTGCCGCAGCTTCGCTTGGGCAAGTCCATCGCGCAAGACTCAAGAGTGGCGAAGCAGTGGCCGTCAAGATCCAATATCCGAACATCGCCCGGTCCATTCGTACAGATTTGGCCAATCTTAAACTCTTGATGAGTGCCATGCGCTTTAGCAAGGAGTGGAAATTCATGATTGCCGTCGTTGAGGATATCAAGGAAACCTTCTTGATTGAAACAGACTACAGACGGGAGGCTGAATACGCTGAGCTTGCGCGAAAGACGCTTGAAGACACAGACGGCATCGTCGTGCCCAAGGTGTTTTCAGAGTTTTCGACTGGTCGCGTCCTGACGATGGAATTCTTGAAAGGCTGTCACCTGAAGGAATTTCTAAAACGCGGCGCAACACAGGCCGAAAAGGACAGAGCTGGTGAATTGATGTTTCGAGCGATGTGCCGTCTCTTCTATTCGGGGCCGATGATCCATGCTGATCCCAATGAAGGCAACTTCTTGATGATGGACGATGGCCGACTCGGTCTCCTTGACTTTGGTTGCTGCCGTGTGTTCACGGATGACGAAAAAGAATACTTTAGCGCCGGTACATTTGAATTTCTTAAGGACGGTGCGCCCAGCGATGATCTCATCCAAAAAGGCACTCTTCTCACCGCAAAAGAAATGGCCGAAGAAGATCGTTTGCGTCTGTTGAGAGAATCCGTTGCGTGGCTTTGGGAACCGCTGTTGGTGAAAGGCGCATTCACATTCGATCAGGCCTACCTGAAGCGTGGCTTGGATAACATGGTTGAAGTCACCCGCAAGCGTTACACCCGCGTGACGCCCATCCATACTTGGACCAACCGAATGTTCTATGGTCTGCGTCTTCTTCTTTGCCGTTTGAACGCCACTTTCGAGGCTGGACGCGTGAATATGGAAGAGGTGAATGCCGGGGTTCTTGGCAGAGAATAGAATTCTGAGTCAAGAAGGGGCATGGTTGTCGACCACGCTCCTTCTCGTTTTCTCTTCAGGGATTTCAGATCAAACGAGCTGAGCTATGGACGCCCATGAGTCGGTGAGGAAGACCACCAGGAGTATGTTGCTAGACATGGACGCTTGGCGAACGGCTTAGGACCAACGTCTTGAGATTTCATTGAACTTTTGCTTGAGCCTGGCGTCCTCGAACCATGAACACATCAAAACTCTCGATCTTCGTCTTGATTCTCTTATCCTTGGTCTGTTGCGAAAACGAAGAGCCTCCTAAGGCGGCAAAAACTCCGGAACTTGAATCTCTGTTGACCTGGTTGCACTCCATCGAACCGAAACGATACGGCTCCTTGACTTTGGCTGACTTGAGCTCTCTTCACAACATCCGTCTGGACGGCTCCGAGAGGCCGGGTCAAATCGATCCTTTGGCCGACGAAAGCAAACTCCAGGAACTTTCAAAACTTCCCGCCCTGAGGTCTTTGGCCATCTGGACCACCAGCCTCTCCAACACCGGCTTGGCCATTATGGGTGGTTTCGGTTCCCTGGAGAATCTTGAGATCGGCGGTTGGGATGTCCGCTACGATGACCAGGGTCTATCCAGTCTCAAGAACCTGGGCCGCCTCAAGCGCTTGAAATTGACCCAAGCACAGGGCATTACGGACTGGGGCATGCGGGTGGTCTCAGAACTTCCCGCTCTCACAGACTTGGACATCACCTATACGAAAATCACAGACAAAGGCCTTGCCATCCTTGCCAAGTCTAAGTCTCTTGAGGTCGTTTCCTACGGGTGGACGGCAGAATCAAAACGCTGGCTGGCGGCCTTCAAGAATAGCGGAATCGCATACAACTTCGAATTGAAGTGACCCGAGATCCTCGTCGCTTCGTTTCAATCGGTGATATGATGGGCGAGCCCCGACGTTCTGTTGCAAGACGATAGGAATTCAGACGTGAAGCCATTTCTTCGAATCACCCGGCGACCATATGAGGAATGCGCTGCGAATGGCGACGTAGCCTCGTGTGTTGGGGTCTTCCAAGTTGCTGAAATACCCATCAACATGCACGGATGACCTTGCAGTTGGAAAATCGAAAAGCCAAACTTCTGACCACATGAACGCTGACGCGTTTGTGCCACTTAGGGGATATCCGAGCCAGCCAAGTCAGGGTTGGGCTGTCAAGAACAACGCGGCGCTGCATTAGGTTTGACGTCGCAAAGTGTAGGACAACCAAGCAGATGCAAGGGCAACCGGAAGCGCGCCGATGCCAAATAGGCCGACGAAGAGCACAGCCGCAATCTCTTCCGCACAGATCCCCGAGAAAAGAGATACGAGCGCCAATGCGGCAAATGTGACCCCAATGACCAGCTTGAGACGTGGCACCAGGAATCCAACGATGCCACCGAAAACAATGGGACAGACCAGAGCAAAGACAACGAGGTCATGGAAGGGAACATCGCCAATCAATAGGAGGACAAAGAAATCGATGATCATGAATGGTGAGAGAAGAATGATCAAGAGAACAATAATCTCGGATTCCGGTGAGGCATGCTTGAAGCTCTTTTGTCGGCAGCGCCCTTTTTTTTATTCGATTCGGCAAGGGACGATCTATCGTGACACTAGGAACAATAGGGCGGTGAGAAAAACGAAATACACAAGCTGAGCGAGAAGCACTGAGCCAATGATGGCGAACAGCACAGCAACGCTCAGGCGAATGTTATCTTGTCTTGTTCTTGTTTCACGCAAAACACCTAAGATCCGATAAATTGCGAAAGGGGCGAGTGGTGAAAGAACTGAAGAACCGATCGACATGTTCATGGCGGACTTGATCCGCGCGGAAGTCTCTTCTTGTTTGGTGAGAGGTGAAGGGGGTGGAGTACGCTGCGGTGCGGAGTCACTGGGATCCTCTTGCTCTTGGAGTTTCGAGAGAGCTGCCTGTGCCGCGACTGCATCTTCTTCTTGCACAAAAACTCTGAATTCTGGCGTCTGCATGTTCCAGTCGTTGAAGTAGTTGCCTGTTGTCACTGGGCTCTGGAACTTGGCGCCAATGCCCGCGAAATTCAGCTGCTTGCATACCTCGACTGCCTGTTCCGCAGTGAAGAGTCTTGCGACGACGACTGAATCAGTCATGGGTGGTCTCCGGTCTTTCGAGCCTTGTACCATTATCAATGTCGGTGCTGTTCATGTAAAGAACAAACACCACCGTGTGAGTAGATGGTGCCGGTTGAAACTGAAATAGCCAACTGGACGTTGGCTATTCGTTGGCGTCATTGGGGATGCCGAGCCGCCAAAGTTCAGGGTTGGGCTGTCAAAAATAACGCGGCACCGTACTAGTGTGCGATACGGATCAAACCTGCGGGAATATCGCTACGTGAAGTTTTTTTGCCATCGGCCCATAGCACGGTAATTTTTTTCGCGGCCTCTTGGTTACCAAGCCCGAAAACCGCATCCGTGTGGTGCATCGATAAGTAACTGGCATCAGATCCATACCAACGTGTGGCTAGTCCACCGGTCGTTTCAACCCGGATCCGAGCACCAAAGAGGACAGCCGGTGAGCCTTCGAGGCGTACTGTTACCGAGCGATGGGGCGTTTCCGTTTCATTTCTCAGGAGCATGAATTCCCCACGGTTGACATTGATGGCCAAGTCAACATCGCCATCACCGTCAAAGTCGGCAGCAGCCAGACCTCGAGCGTCGTGAAGGGAGGAGGCTGCGGAACCAGCCGCCGGAGCGAGGTCAAAAAAACGACTGCCGCTGCGCCAGAACAAGAAAATGGGTTCCTTGCGGAGCAAAGCCTTGTTGTCTCGTTGTTCCAAAGTGCTGCCATTGGCGACAGCGATGTCGGTCAAACCGTCCAAGTCGAAATCCACCATGGCGCAGCCCCAACCCACGGTGTCGGTGGATATTTCACCCAGTCGAAAGCGTCGAATACGGTCGCGGTATTCAATGTCGCCGCCACCCACGTCCGTACCAATGTATAGGGCGTTTTCTTGAGCGACCCAATGAGTGATGAACAGGTCAGCAAGTCCATCAGCTGTGCCTTCAGGGCCGGTTACATCTCCAACACAGAGCCCCATGGAGCCTCGCGGATCCGCTGTTCCAGTCATCGCTGATGCATCGACGAACCTTGTTCCTCCTTGCACGGCGTCCCTTCCCAAATTGCGAAACAGGGCGTTCTGCGACACGTCATTGTTTACGTAGATATCGAGCCAACCGTCTTGGTCGAAATCGAGAAAAGTTGCGGCTAAGCTGCGTCCCTCAGGGTTTGCGACGCCTAGTTTCTTAGCCGATTCGACGAAATGCCCGTGACCATCGTTGAGAAAGAGATCATTGCTGACAGGATCGTAGGAATTCGGATTGAGCGCGACGGGGATGCCCTCCCAGGCGCCACTCGATTGGTCACCAGGCATGGCGTCGTAGCTGATGTAGTTAGTGACATAGAGGTCAAGGTCACCGTCGCGATCAAGATCACCCCAGGCGGCACCGGCCGACCATGCGTTGCCAGCGACACCTATCTCGTTTGCGACTTCGTCGAACTTGCCTTTGCCATCGTTGCGAAACAAGCGGTTCGGGCCGCGATTGGTCACATAGAGGTCGAGGTCCCCGTCGTTGTCGTAGTCAGCGAAAGTAGCGCCCATGCCAAAGCCGCTAGCGTCGCCGACCCCGGCCGTTTGAGTGACGTCGACGAATCGGCCGTTGTCGTTGCGATAGAGCCGATTCGAATCAGCCTTGAGATCGACTTGCTGGGAATCTTGGGGATAGTTCACGATGTAAAGATCGGGATCGCCATCGGCGTCGTAGTCGCCCCAGGCCAAACCAGAACCGGTATCTTCCGGTAGCAGTCGGTTTCTTGAGCCAACGCCATGGCGAAAGGAAATGCCCAAATCTTTGGCCACATTTTTGAACTTGATCTTCGGCGCATCCTCGGGG
>JAJRYU010000253.1 GCA_024275615.1 Planctomycetota bacterium | reverse complement strand
GGTTTGCCGGTGTCCCAAGGAGCGTGGCTGGAAAAACCATGGCCATATAACACAGCAAGAAAACTGCGTAGATAGTCAAGGCGCCACGACGATCAACGACGTCGAATGGCAGCACTTGCCCAATCCCCGGCAAAAGTGGGATCACACTGGCGGCCAAGCTTAGAGCAGCAAAACCCAAGATGAGCCAAGTAATGCGGCGATTCACCGGAGAAGCGACATCGCGCTCATTTTCCTCTCGATTCAACACAAAGGGATCCTATCTCGCTGTTGTGAGGAAGTGAAGAGCGGGCCATTTCATGGCCTATTTCTCTCGGTAGTACAATTGATCAAAGCGGAGATCAGCGACCCTCAACCCTCTTAGGCCACTGGGCCGGGCCAGAAGCAGACGGCGCAAGTTGTCCAGCTTCGTTTCAACCGGCAGCTCAACCCAATGCCCAGGGTGTTTGGTACTGCGCCCCCACGCCAAGAGTGTGTTTCGATGCCGATTGCTCTTGGCGTCGAACCATGTCCGATCCGTAACGAGAGAGACTTCGCTGTCGATCTCGCTGATCCGGCCGCCATGATTGGAGACGTCGATCCCAACAATATTGACAGAGTCGAAGATAGAATTCTCACTTTGGCCTTCGAGGTCCAACAAGACAGCCACGCCCTCTTTTATGGCATCAAGAAACCACTGCTCGCCGTATTCACCGGGGTCGTTCCTAAGGTCGCCTTCGGGACGAACAGAGATGATTGGTCGGACAACTTCCTCAAGAGGGACTTCGATAGGAAGTAACTCGCCATACTGATCAACGAGGACGTAGTGACCGCCGGTCTCAACCATGGCAATGGGATGACGAAATTCGATGTCGACCTTCAGGCCACCAGGGAAACGCCTTTTCATGGACACGACACGTCGGACGTATGGACTGCTCTCATAAAACTGGCGAACAACAGTGTCGAGGTCTCTCTTGAGAATGCTCACCGGTTGTTCCCGTTCCATGGCTTGAGCGAAGTCGCTCCGGACTTGCTCAGCCCCGGGCATGTCTTTGGGGAATGCGGGGAGGTTGTTGGCAAGCCGCACGAGATAACGCGAATCGCCAGCCTGCGTGTCGAAAGCAAAGATACTGATCATCACCATGCAAGATAGGATCACAAGGACAAAAAGACCTTGGCCCGTGGCCGAGGCAGGTTGCACTTGATCGCGTTTCTTCGATGATTTTCCGGGCATCCCGTCGTCCCCATTTGAGCAGCAATCAAGTGATTGCAACTACCATGTCTATGATAACACGAGCCCCCACACTCTGACTATCAATGTGTTGCCAAAATCATTTGGTCTGACGGGTCGTGACAAAGTGAGGAAACTCGGCTTTGTTCATTACCGGACTTTTGAATCAAGAGAACCGTGGATCCATCTATCTCGTATTATTCATGACCTTGCGGCCAAGGGCGGCATTGTGGCGCTCGACCTCGTCGTCATGCGCCACTCACGAGCGATGGTCGCTCGCAGTTCATTCCTCGACGTCGAGAACTCTGCACCCATTGAACATTCAATGAGACTCCTCCAAAAGTCAAAGGCTTGGCTATAGGATTCGACTCGGAACAGCTACGCAAGTTCGTGACCGCAAGTGACCACAATCTCATGAATAAAGCCGACCGTTTGACTGCAGGCCGAAAATGGCGGGAAGATGGGCGCAAGAAGGTGAGATTGTCCTTCGCTGGCTCGGGGCAGGAAGAGGTTCCGCCGCCAAGTGATTCTTGCAGCGAGGAAGGAATTCGACTGCACCTCTCAGGTATGAGGCGTGTGCCGAACCGCGACGTCTTGCCGCGGTTCGGGGCGCAAGCGATCTTCGCTTTTAGCCGACCTTGGTCGAGGCAGCGGAGCTCATGAAGTGCTTGCCGCTTTTTTCTTTCAACTTGCCAAGGCTGCGGTCAAAGTCTTCCACGAAAAGCTGGGTCGTTTCGACAATGCTGCGAAGAACTTCCTTATCGATGGTGACCACGGATTCACCACCAGCGAGTACCAGTTCATGGTTCAAAAGGCCGATTGCTACGCGAACAGGGTGGAGACGACGATCGATATATTTTCCAGCGTCCATGGTGGTTCCCTTTTATTATGAAGACTTGCGCTATGAGCCCCCGCGGCTCCGT
>JAJRYU010000252.1 GCA_024275615.1 Planctomycetota bacterium | reverse complement strand
TTGTTGAACGAGGTCATGACCGCCGCCGTAGTCATGCGGCCCACCCTAGGTTCTTGATTCAGGTAAGACTTCCTTGCAGCCTCAGCCGCCTCATGAGTTGCAACGTTCACAGTTTCTTGGTCTGTCGTCGGTTCACTCATCCTCGTGCCCCGGTTTCATGCTATCGGTCACAATCAGAAGTTCATCGACCAAACGACGAAAGTCATCAGCAGACGCCGCAGTGACTTCGATGTACCCTTCGCAGCGTCCAACTTTGCTATCTGGGATATTCGCGCAACGAGCTTGGTCGAGAGCTCGCATCTTTGCCGTGATGTCATGATGAACAAGCTGACTTTCATAACAAGCAAGAGCTTTGTCTTTTTGATCACCTAAATCCGTGATATTGAGCAAAAAATTGCAAGGCATCAAAGAGCCCACTTCGTAGAGAATGAGGCGTTCTTTTCGTCCGCCTTCAGCCCAAGCATCGAACCCGAACAAGAAAGCTGCTTTGTGATCAGGATGTAATTCATAAGGCGACGGCAAAGCCAGCATCGCGAAGTCGGAAGAATCCAGGATGCTCTTCAGAGACGCGCCAACTCCCTTGTCATCGTTGCCATACAAAGAAGCAAGTTCACCGTCTGGAAACCCAAGGAACTGGGGCAAGTTGGTATCCATGACGGCCGCCGCCTCTATGCACTCAGCCTGACGCTTGCGGACATAGACAGCACTCTGGTCGCCACCGGGGTCACCCAAACGACCATCAGTCAAGATGGCGACAAGAACTTCTTGCCCCGCCAAACGATGCCCACAAATAAGACCACCAGCACCGATGACTTCATCGTCCGCATGAGGTGAAACAACAAGAAGCGAACCACCTGCTATCTCCATTGGCCCTAAAAGAGGTTCCCACTCACGAAAATAAGCCGCAGCCATCAGCCCCGGTTCTCCAACTCACTGATCCGATGCTCCAAGGTAGCGATCCTCACGACGAGGTCTTCAACCATGGCGGCTGTTCCCAAAAGCCGCGCCCGTCCTTCCTGAATCAGCACCATCATGTCGCCCACAGCCGTATGCAAATATTTCTTGCATAACATCTCCATCGTGTCGGAAAACTCCCGGCGCATCGAGGTCACGGCATTCGTGTCGTCGGTCCGTATTTGGAACTGGGCAGTCTTTTTCTTGATGTGATGAAATTCGTGATCGAAGGCATAGCGAAAGAAGAGGTCGAGGTCTTCTAGAACCGGAAGGTTTTCATCAAATCCACCCTGCTGCTGGTAGAGCTTGCGGTGGTGGCAAAAGGTCACCAGGTGAATGTAGCAGCCGCAATAAACACCAGCTCTCGAGAAGTCCTCCGATGGCCCTTCACCTACAGCGGTGATGACATAGTCTCCGGGATGCTCTCCGGGTTCCTCAGTGCCACGGTTGGCGTCGGTGTAAAGAACAAGCGCCCCAGTCCTTTTTGCTTCATGCATCAAGGTTTCGATGTGATCTGGATAGTAGAAATCGTCATCGTCCAGGTAGCAGATCCACTCCCCGGAAGATTGGGCGATTCCCTCATTGGCGGCCTTACAGCGACCTGGTTTGTTTTCTGGCGAAAAAGTCAGATAGAGAATATCAAAATGATCTTTGAATTCGTCGATCAAGGGTTGCACATCTATGCCAGCATCGTTGATGACCACAGCTTCGAGGTTCTTGTGGGTTTGGCGACCGACACTCTCTAAGGCTCGGCGGAGCATTTTCGGCCGATTGTAGGTTCGAATGATAATCGACACCCGAGGCTCAGTCGTCATGATGGTCTTCTCTTGTCGTCTTCAAAAACTGTTCAATTCTGGTGGCAAGATCCGCGTTGTCTTGGCGTAGCTCTTCAAGAGCCACAACATCTCCTGACAATGCGCCATCAATGTTGCGCCTTTGCGCGGCGAGAGCCAAGGCAAACTGCCCAACTTCCACAAATCGGCGATTGCGATAGCTGTGACGTACTCGGCCTAAGTCAAGAATAGGCGCGTTTGGGTCAACGGGACTCAAGCCCGAATAGACTTCTTCAACCATGGCAGCGTATTCGGCTGTGTTCACGACTTCACCACAAGCCCCCTTAGCGTAGGCCCCTCGGGTCTTGTCGTCCACCATCTTATCAAGCGCCCGCGAAAGGGCTGCAACATTGTTGGCAGGAACAACAATCCCTCGGTCGCCAACGCGAGACGCCATGGCTCCGCGGTCACTGACAATCACCGGCAGACCACTGAGCAAGGCTTCGTCAAGGACGATGGAATGAGTTTCCTCGCACAGAGAAGGAAACACAGCAACATCGACGTCAGAAATGAGTTGGGGCAAGGTCGCGGCCTCATAACGACCGAGAATCTCGATCCTGGCAGCCCCCGCCGCCTCATGCAAATTGGCCTGGAGCTGAGTGTCTTTGAGTTCACCGATCAATTTGAGCTTGAGACGTCTGGCATGTCTTGATCTGGCTGCCGCCTGAACCAGAACTTCAAGTCCCTTGACGCGGGACAGATTGCCCCAGTGGCCAACGGTGATGACGCCCTCCGGTTTGGCCACGAATTCTCTCTTGGCCAGAAACCCTGGAGGCACAACTCCAAGAGGCAGGAGTTTCACTTTCTCAAAAACTGAGCGCGGAAACCTGCCGAAACGAGCCATATTCTCGAGTTGCCGATGACCGGAAATCAAGATCGCCGCGCTCAGAGAAAGCTCACTCATCATGGAACGAAATCTCATATCCAAGGCATGCACGAGTTCGCTTTCTTCCTCCGGTCGGTGTTGCCGCAGGCAGGGAAGACAGTTCTCAGCGCTTTCTTCTTTGTCACAGAAATCATCGTTGTTGGGTAGCCTGAACAACAGCGCACACGTCGTGGCGTAATCGTGAAGTGTCACAACCGCAGGCACACCGTTTCTTGCAGCGATGGCGACCAGTCCTGTGCTCAGATGCTCCCAATGATGCAAGTGCATGACGTCGGGCCGAAACGTGCGGAGCACCGATTCAAAGGCCGATTCACAATCAGGATCGTGGGTATCAATGGGACTGCGATAGACTGTCGATCGCAAGAAACGAGTAACGGCAGCGATGCCATCGCGCTCCTCTTCGATCACTCGGGCCTCAGGCTCACGGTCAAATCCGCCGCAAAAGACATGGACCTCGTGGCCTCTCTTGGTCATTTCAAGCGCTAGAAGTTCGGCAACCCGCTCAGTTCCACCAGTAAACGCCGGCGGAAAATTGTGGACAACTGTCAAGATCTTCACGGTAGTTCGCTCCCAGTGAAGGAGCCGATGAAAGCCTCGGCATAGCGCGGCTCAGACCTTGATTCATAGGGTAAAAGCATGGCTCGGTAGCGACTCATCCCGGCGACAACTTCGGCGAGATCAACATAAGACATTTGCGTGTGATAGCGGCGCAACGCTGCCATCTTTGTGGAGATAACCGCCGTGGTCTCAATAATGGTTTCTGGAACCAAGGTTGACCACACTTCGTAGCCCAAAACATCCGTTGCCGTAAACAACTCTGGGCGGTTATTCACCAGCAATTTCATGGCTTCGCCACAAGCCCAGTGATCCGAATGGACTTCACCGCACCATGGATGATAAATGACGCGGGGTTGAACCCTCTCGATTTGGGCCTCCAAGTGTGAAGCCAGACCATTCACCAAGACACGCCGCTTGTCATCAGGATCGGGCGGTAGGTTGGGATAGATGGCGTCGACGTTCCCTTCGGTTACGCCGTCAACAAACCCAAAAAAAGTAACGTCGTCAGAGTTCAAGAATTCGGCAGCGACGGCGGTAGTTTCCGTTTCTCTTGCGTGTTTGTAGGTATCCTGGTCATAGCGAGCATCGGGATCCCCCAATGTGCCATCGCAAACCACGACAATGGCGATGGCATCTCCTTGAGCCGCGTGCAGCAACAAGGCCCCACCCGGTCCAGCCATCTCATCATCAGGATGAGGCGCCACAACAAGCACTGGTCCTGTTGGCAGCGTCCGAGCGATCCTGGGCATGGGCGGTGGCAGAAACGCCATGGGCAATCTCTAAGAAAAAACAGCAACGCTTGCTTGCAGGTTCAAGCAGTCCTGCCACGCTAGATGCCAACTTTCCTCATCCATCGTAGCTTGTATCAAGGGAGACTAGGTTTCCCGGTTCCAGGCCCCGTCCCCGGTAGGCAGCATACCCTCTGCAGCACAAATCTGCCGCCATGGATGGCCAAATCGAGGCTCAAAAGGCAAAAAACGCAAGCTCTGGACAGACTGGGAACGAATGAACTCCAGTTTTTGGCTGATGTCCTTGGGTGATTCGAATGGCAAACCCACAGAAACAAGGAGTCCACATGCCAAACCAAGAGATTGAGCAACATTCATCATCGAGGCCAGCCGCTCCGGGTTCTGTCCTCCTGAAAGTCGGTCAAGAGACTCTTGGTCAACAACGTCGTACTCAAAAACCACCCGTTTGATGCCATGATCGACAAATTTGGCCAACTGGTCTTGCTTGCAGGAGTTCGCCAGCACTCGGACAGTAAAAAAACGAGAGTCCTGACGCGCTTGTAATCCCTCGAGCAGCTTGTCCGTATCGGGCATCCAACCAAATTCACGGTCGGCAAATTCAATGCGTGCGACCTCGTTTGGCAAACTGTCGATTGTCGACAAGACACTTGCCATGGGTCGACACCGCGCGGGCTTGTTGGTGGGATAGTTAAAAATTCTAAGCGCCGCGTTGGCGGGCATGCCTGCAGGGCTTCCAATCGACGCTTCCACCAACGCTGTGCCGACGTCACCAAAAAAAGAACACCCCGTCCCATGGCAGAAAAATGCTGGCGCGCCGAAAAGCGCAAAATCTGGTGGCGGCGCCTGAGTCGCGTCGCCCATGGGCAAAGGAGCACCCCAAACGATATCCCCTTCTCTGGCGACTCCAACGCCCGGCGCCGGGGCGTAGCTCA
>JAJRYU010000251.1 GCA_024275615.1 Planctomycetota bacterium | reverse complement strand
GTCAGGGGTTAGAGGGATTTGCGATACGACTGTCGTATCAGCTGCATGACGCGCGTGAATCCCTGGAGGGGAAAGGAGAGGCCAGGCTCAGAGATCCTGATCTCTGGGAAAATACGATGAGACCTTTTCAGCCAACTTGTCGCTATTGAGCAAGCTGCCAGTCGGGCCCCCTCTCCCCCGGGCCGCTGGCGAGTTTGACGGCTTATCCCAAAACGCGATCAACGCCAGTGGCCTGGGGGAGAGATGTACCGATATATTTCAAGGGGGGCGGGGCGTAATGCCCCCACGTATTTTGTTAGTTCATTGACCCTCCTTTGTGGCTAGGTTCTCGGCATGTGTTGCTCGTGGCTGACGGGCTCCTGCTTCTCTGTTCGGGGAGGTAACGTCAACGCCGAACTGTTCGCCCATGTCTAATGCTGCTTCGTAGATAGTCTGGTTGTGAAGATTCGCCCACAGGTCGATTGCGTTGCCTTTGCTTTGACAATGGTTTGCGTGACAGCAGTAGGCATTCTTCTTCAGGTTCACAGCGAAGTTGCGACTTCGTGGTCGCTGGCTCTTGTGGATTGGACATGGCCCCCGCTTTTCGTCTCCGCTTCCGCGGAGATGCTCAAAGTGACCGAGGTGTCGGAGAACATCTTCGATCGAGACCTGTTCGCGAAGGAATCTGAAGTCAACTTTTGCTCCTGGTTTATTTGGAGGATTGACATGCGCTGGTGCCGGTTCTAGGGTAGAAGTCGCTGCGGTGACCTTTTTAGTTTTGCAGCTTTGCGGCTGTTTAAGGCCCGCAGCATCTTTTTCTTTTTTCGGTTCCGGGGCCTTCTGTGGTTCACCATCCTCATAGGCTAGATCGAAGGGTTCATTCTTTCTCCAAACTGCGGACGCCCAGAGGACCATCTTTTTCATACAGTGGCCGATGGCAACATCGCCGCGCCCGCATTCCTTTTTCTTTCGCTCGTAGAACTTGGCCATGCGCGGGCAGTCTTGGATGGCAGTCATCGTTGCATTCCAAAGTAGCTTGCGCACCAGGTCGGACCCCTTGGGGGACATGCGTTTTCTTCTGGACTCCTTTGGTGTGCCGTCCCTTTCAAAGCCTGAGCTGTCTTCTTCGGGGTACACGCCAAAGTACCCAACAACTTTGCTGCCTGTTGAGAACCAATCGATGACACCAACTTTGGAAACGAAAATGGCAGCTGTATAGGTGCCAATTCCATTCAACGTCGCCACTTGATGAGCACCAAGTTCCTTAGGGAGTGCCAAAAACACTTGCTCGATCTTTTTTCGCAGTTTCCCGTAGTTTTCCTTAGATTCTCTAACTTTTCGGACTTTCATCCTCACAAGATATTCAACGGATTCGCCTTCACTGGATCCAACCGTTTGTCGGGCGAGTTGCTGGATTATCTTGGCACGATCGGCTTTGAGATAGCGAATCTTGGCCAGGGATTCGAACCTTGCATTGGCGATCCGTGCCGGCGAAGGATATTTATCTAGCAGCAGAAGGATGGACGCCGCCGAGATATCATTAATCTCTGTAGCCAGTTCGGGAAAGACCCGACTGAGTAAGTTGTGAAGCTGGTTGATGCAGCGAGTCAAGTGCTTCGATTCTGTTTCGGCAGCTTGGCCAAGCTCGCGAAGCGTCTGCATTTCATCGGGCAACGTTAGCTGCGAGGCAGGTTGTTCTTTGACAGCGTAACGAGCCAAGGCTCGACTTTCGATGACATCACTCTTTCCGTTGGGGGCGACTGATGCACGATAGTCCTTGTTCCTCTTCGGTTCGCCGATCGATACATCCAAGTCTCCCTGAGAGTGAAGCCATTTGACGATATTTGCGGCGTACTGACCGGCAGCATCGACTCGTGTTCGAATCGAAGCATTTGGGAATTCAGCCCTTATTTTCTCAATGGCTTGTTTGAGATTGGCGTATCCACCCCGCGATTCATCAATCGGAATGTGTTTTCCAACAACTCGATCCTCCGCCCAAAAGCTGGCCACGTGCCCATAGCGCGCGGTGTCGATCCCAAGGCCAACGACATTGACTGCATCTTTTTGGAGACGTTTCATAGTCCACCTTCCTTCTCAAGAACGAATACAACAGTTGTGATCCGCCCACATCAACCTTCCACGACGGTATCCTTGTAATAAAAGGTCACGTCATTCGACGCGCCGATAAGCTGTACCAAGACCCTTAATGAAGTTGGCGACGTGGGCCCCAATCTCTCCCAAAAGCTCGAGGCTTAGGGCCGGGGGATAGGTCCTCACAACGCCAATATTCAAAGCGAAAGGCGGCTATCTTGCAATCACGGGTTAGGAATCTTGTAACCACGTAAATTCATCATACAAGGGACGGGGTGAGGGGGCGTCACGTACAGGTCACAATGCACATTATTGGCTTCGCCCGACGATACCTGAGCGTTCGGCAGGAACCACCGAGAAGGTCCCATAGTATTTTCCGTACATGAAAATGCGAGCCCCGTCAGTCAAAGCATCGTAAATCCTTGCCGCGTAGATAGAAGCGTCGATCGCGAGAGTCTCAATAACCGACCTTAGATCAGGAGGTCTGAGGCTCGTCGTTGGGGTTCTAAGACGCGCCCATTAGCCATTCCCCTCGCGAACGGAGCCAGTGAACATGGACCCTCCTCGACCGATCCAATTCAATCGCTTCCGGGGGGCACTGGATGCCCTGGACCGCT
>JAJRYU010000250.1 GCA_024275615.1 Planctomycetota bacterium | reverse complement strand
TTGCTCTAGCAGCAGCCCTATCTCTCTATGTGCACTACCTGTCTGCCACCTTCATCGCGGCTGTCGGTGGCGTGCGCTTGTTTGTGCATGGCAAAGGTCGGCTACCGTGGGGGAAACTTGTGTTGAGTGGGACCTTGGGAGTCCTTCTCTTCTTACCGTGGGTTCTGACGATGGAGAGTTGGATCATTCATGATCCCCAAGCTCTCGTGCGCCCAGACCAAAAGTCGGAAGCGGAGCGTCGAGCGATGCCGAAACCTCCCGGCCTTTGGGAATTGCGCCGAGATGTGGCTGCGATCTTGCCTCGCAGCTTGGCTCCAAGTGCCCATAGCCTTGGACCTCAAGCGAATATTTTTGTTCTCGCCGGTCTGGGAGTTTTTCTCATGGCCCTCGGAGTCGGGCTCTTGGCGGCGCTGCGAAATCGCACAGGTAAGAGCGATCTTATCGGTCCGATGGTTTCAGGTTTCCTGGCGATGGTCATTGTTGCCATTCTCTGCGTCCAGTTTTGGCATCGGATTCCTATTCAGTATTTTGCTGTGGGGGCCTGGGCATGGGGTTTTCTTGTGGCTGTCGCCCTGGATGGTTTTCATTCCGAGCACCGGCGGATGATCGTATTGGTCGTCCTCGTCTCAGGGCTGCTTCTTGCGGCTATTGGTGAGGTTTCCGGGAATCCGAGAGAAGACTTACGAGGCGCAGTTCGCCTTGCGAGTGACATGGCAAAGGAC
The DNA here is from genome assembly GCA_024275615.1 of Planctomycetota bacterium. Classification (GTDB taxonomy): domain Bacteria; phylum Planctomycetota; family DRQF01; genus S139-23. The sequence goes on along the minus strand of JAJRYU010000250.1, from coordinate 2,180 downwards.
GAAGGTGCTCATCTCACTGCTATTCTGCGGCAACCGGTTCAGTACACCAACACCGAGATCTTTCGAGTTTACCGCTTTGGAGTTGCGTTTACACTTCCTGAGGAAGTCCCATCGGCAGATGGACGTGCCGTGGTCGTGTTGACCCGGAGGACGGCACTTGAAAAGGACGGTGGCCCCGAGCGATTCCTTGAAACAATCCGAAAGAATCGGCATCTGGAAAAACACATAGAGGTCGGCCGCGCTCTTGCTATCTACGTATTTCGGCCCTGACGACGTTCCCCGTGGTAGAGTTGTCGACCGGAGGAGACCCATGAGAAATTCGGTTCACAAGTCACACATCTTTCTTTTGCTAAATCTGTTCGCGATCGCCTTACACGGACAAGTTTCATCGCACATGGAGACGACGAAACGATTCCCTGGAATGGCGGGGACCTTCAACACTTCGGAAACCAAAGCAGACGGCACTTCTCGTTTTGAAGTTCTGGTGACGCGTATCATCGACACACAAACACGCTTACCTGTTCCTGGTGCGACCATGTCGCTCGTAGCAGAAGAAGTTTTTCCCGTTTCTGAGGGCGTCTATGCGCCGCTTAGAACTGCGACAGCTGATGCCTGGGGATGGGTGCGCATGGATATGAAGGGCATTTCGACAAAAGACTGGGATTGGATCTTCTACGACGCCCCGGGATATGCGCCTGAAGCGACATCTGGCAATTATGCGGATTTTCCGCAAGAACTGCACAAGGGGAATGACGCCGTCATTAGGGTCACCAACCGTTTGGGACATCCCCTGGCGGGTGTTGGCCTTGGTTTGATTCTCGGGTGCGGACGCACACCTGACATTCGCTTCTCAAGAAGCAACAGTGACGGCCTGGTGACCTTGAGAAACGTTGGACCACGAGACGGTATCGCTGACATTTGGCCTTTGAGTTCTCGGACGTGGGCCCGATACCTTGATTGGGATGACGCATTCGGACCTTTTCAAGTAGGGAGCTATGAGTTGCCATGGGCCCTGGGTGCTCACGGCATTGTTGTCGATGAATCCGGCTCGCCCATTGTCGGCGCTCATGTCGGGCTCAGCCAATGTCATCGTGGGCCTTGGACTGTGACTAATAAGCTCGGAGAATTCGAACTTGCAGGGATTAACGTTCGTGAAATCGAATTCCATGTTATTCAGCCGGATGCAAAAGAGATGTTCCCAAGTAGCGGGAGCAACCTCTTTCCTAGACCCATCAAGGGGTTTTCCTGCCGCCTCGTTCTCAAAAAGGATGGTACATTGGACCTTCCTGAGCGAAACACAATTTTGCGTGTACGTCCGCTTCTTGATTTCGTAGCCATCCCCCAATGCGAGGTCGCGCTTGTCAGGTTTGTTGATGGCTTCACACTTTGGGGCAAGACAGGGGCAAACGGCGAAGCCGAATTCAACATATCTCCCACGGACAAGTGGGCTGTGATTGTGAATGATTCCCGACTTGTGTGGCAACCCAAACAGAAGATCATTTCCAGCCAAGCAGTTGCGCGTGGCGAAATCGCCGTGAATCTGGAGAAGAACCCAGTCGTGCACGTTCTCTTGGATGTTGCAAGCGGAGAATTTCCTCAAGAGATATCGCTCGTCACACAGGAAGAAGAAGTGCCCTTGTTGGGGCAGTTTCAATCCGTGGAAACGGTCTTGCGTGAGGATGAATTAGCTCAACGTGATTTTTTCGTGGCTAAGATTCCCGTTCCCAAACGAGGTGAGGTGGCGATCCGCATCATTTGGCCGGGTACCGATGGTGACATCGACAGCGAATCCGGCTACGTCCAGCGCTTTCAGATAAACTCAAGAAGAGAGCCGATCGTCATCTCCCAACCTCAGGCCGTTGTTTGCCGAATCGATCGATTCCTTGGCAAGGATGGTAAGGCCGTTCGTGCCGCAACCTGGTTCTTTGATCGCCGCGATCCCTTGGATGATAATTTTGCGCCAAGGGAGTCGGAGCCCGATTTCTCCTTTGGCAATGTCTCAATTCCACTCTCACCCGGACGTGCTCGTTGGCTGCTGATTCAACCTGAGGATCGACTCCTGAGCTCTCAGTGGATTCGCCTTGACACGGTTCGGGTGGGTGATCCGCCCATAGAATTGCTAACGATTCAGTTGGCCCCCATCATGCCTGCAAGTATCAAGGCGCTTCTGCCAGGGGGTG
>JAJRYU010000249.1 GCA_024275615.1 Planctomycetota bacterium | reverse complement strand
CGTCAGGGTGATGGTCCAGGTGAAATAAGAAAACGTGACCAATTCCTGCAGCCTTTTGGTGGTGAGCAGCGCGTCGCTATCAACGCTGCAGTCCAGCGCATTGTCACCCACGCGACCAATGTCGCAGTTTTCGAGCGAACAAGCATGGAGTCGATACGCAAAGACTTTGATTCCGTACTCAGAGGTCCGAAAGAATCGCGATCGGCTTTTGCGGCGGCCTACCCTTTTGACTTGAGCCCTTGCACCGATGATAGGCCGTTTTTCTTCGACTACTACCGTTGGGAATCCTTGTTTGCCGACCATAAGAACAAACCTGGATCGAGTATTGCTGGAGAAATCTACAACACCGACTTTCCGGTTGGTCACATGATCCTCTTCGCTTCTCTTGTGCAGATTATCTTGTTGGCATCAGTACTCATTTTCGCCCCACTCGTTTCACTCAAGAAACATGGCATCTCAACCCCTGGCAAGTTGCGCTACTTGATTTACTTTGCCTCCTTGGGCGTTGGATTCATGTTCTTGGAAATCGTCTTGATGCAAAAGCTTGTCATTTTTCTCGGCCATCCTACTTATGCGCTGAGCGTCGTCCTTACCGCTCTTCTGGGATTCACAGGTTTGGGCTCGCTTCTCGCCGGCAGGATTCACCACGTCAGCTACGGCAAACTCTTGCTCATTCTTGTGGCCATCCTCATGGCAATTTCTCTGCAGGTCGTTGCTCTTAACGACTGGCTGCCACGTTGTCTCGGCTTCGCCTTCGCGGCCCGTGTTGCCCTAGTGATCGTCACCTTGGCACCTTTGGGGCTGGCTTTGGGAATGGGTTTTCCATGTGGTGTGCGCATTTTGAAAGCGAACTGCCCTGAGCTCATCCCTTGGGGTTGGGCCATTAACGGCTTCACTTCTGTCTTGGCTTCCATCCTGTGCATCGTTTTGAGCCAGGAAATCGGCTTCACGAAAGTGATGTACACAGCAGCGGCTGTTTACACCATTGGATTTGTCGCCATGCAACCAGAATCGCACTAGTTGCGAGCTGCGAGTCGCTCAAGAGAGCGCCTCATGTCTTTGGTGACGTTGATCCGAATCGTTCGATTCACGAGTATCGGTCCAGCGAAAGTGGCGGCACGGACAAACCGCGGTTCCTTTCCCCCCTGGCTCACTCCTACCAAGATAACCCACCTTTGGTCTTCTTTGTCCTCAGAGTCCATGGTCACACTTCGGCGGTATGGTGAGATCTTCGCTATGGCTTGAGGTGCAAAGAGTGGGTCCGAGTCCAATGCCACATGAACAACCCAGTCACCCTGAGGATTCTCTGGCAGAATGCGAGAAAAGAGAATTTTGAGCTTGGCTGTCCTCTTCAGTTTCACAGTTTGTGGGAAGAGCGGCGCTTCAATCATTCGAGTCACGAATCCCCGCTCACCTTTGGTAGCCTGCTCAGGACCTTCGATGCGCAACCGTAGTTTTTCTCCATCTTGGATCAGTATTCGTGCCACTCCCGCCGAATCAGTATCGACTGAACGCAACGAGAACCAAGGTGACTTAGAATTCGATGCCTTGGGACTCACACGTGCCCCTTCGAGCCCCTTGCCTCCTTGGTCCACGACACGCACTTCGACGGTCTTGAGGTCGCCCCCCACTTTGAGCCCTGGCAGTCGCGCTGTTCGGCCAGCCTCGACTGTGATCCCGGTCGTTTCTGCGACAAGAACTCCATCAAGCCAAACACGGACTGTGTAGTTTCCGGCGAGAAGCTCCCCAACATGGAAATTCCCATACTCATCGAGAGACACAGGCTGCCACGGTCTTGTTTTTTCATCGGCATAGGACACGCCCAGAGTCCGACCAATATGAGCTCGGACCGGCAACACGCGTCCAACCAAGAACCCTTCGGGAAGGGCTTCGATAATCTGGTCTTGAATGCCAGGTTTGAACTCAACCTTGTGCGAGCGGTAGTGCTGAGATGCTTCAATTGAAAAGGTGTTGAAAATCCGAATAGGCTGACGCAATTCGAACTTGCCATTCTGGCGCGCATTGAATTCAAAACTCTTCCCACCATTAACAACGACTTTCAACGAAGCACGGGGGAGTGGATTGCCTTCGTAGTCGACGATCTTGCCAGCGATAAGAATAGGAATGGGCTGGAGGGCATCGATGAGGTCGCTGTCGTCCGGCCACCGCCCACCGGCTGCCAAGGTTTCGACGATGACTCGATCTTCGATGGAACTCTCGGTGGCGAGAAAGGCATACTGACTGGGATTGCGCCCGATACGATGAGTCTCTGTGTAGTCGCCAACACCTTCGACATGGGTCACTGACGTTATGGTCGATCCCGGGGCAAATGCCGTGACCGAGATGCCATTGGCAGGAAGAGCAATCATCCATGACCAAGCGACGGCATCCAGGGCGCTGGCCAGCGACCAGTCATTCTGCCCATAGGCGTTGTATGTACGCCCTGCTGGAGACATCGTACCGACAGACCAAAGCAAGACTGTCGGCTTCGCCACAGTTTCGGCCTTGCTCTTCAGTCGAAATTCAACTTGAACTGTGGCTGGCATGACAAGTTCAATCATCGCATCTTGTGACCCCACTTCAGTGGTAGTGGCCACATTTGCGCCACCGAAACGAAGGGCCACGATTCGAAGTCGCTTGGCATCGAGGATTCCTCCGGGACGGTCCTTTGAAACGGCGAAGACAACACGCCCTTGAAGATCTGTCAAACCACGGTTGAGTTCCTCGGCATTGAATTCGCCATAGTGCCAAGGTGGTCGCATCGTTGAGTCCGGGTCGAGGGCGACAATGATAGCGCCAGCAACGGGTTTGCCCTCCTCGTCTTTGACGCGGACCTCAAATCTCCTGCTTGGAGAAAGCCAAAGGCGTTGGATCTTGCCTCTGGCCGCTCGGCCCGCGAGATACTTCTCGAAACCCGATCCAGGTTCAGGAATGTCAATGGTGTCGAAACCAATGCTGGCCTTTGACTTGGCAACAAGATGCCATTGCCCTGGCGCTAGACCCGAGAGATAGGCAACACCCTTGTCGTCAGTGAGGAACTTTCGATCGGGAAAGCTCGTCGCTTCGGTGTTGTGAGAATTCTTGGTGAGTACGGATGCCAAGAGGGGATCAACAAAGCGCGCCTCCACGGCCACAGCACCCGTCGGTTTTCCACCATCTCCCAAGACCATGATCCTGGCAACGAAGTTCGATTTCTTGGGTGGAGCCGCCTCAGAGTTCGATTCCTGACTTGGTAACGAGGGTGCGGGGCCAGGACTATGGGAAGCCAACCAAAAGACCAAGCTCACAATCGCAATGACAATAACAGCTGCTCGCACGGGTTCCTTTCCTTTACGGCGTCAGGTTATTCTTAACAGCCTTAGCACCCCGGTCCCGACAATAGCGCACGTCTGCGGCGCGTGAATGCCGACCTAAATGGGGCACCCAAATCAGAAATAGCCGCGAATTGCATACGACGCGGTTGGGCTGTTAGGAACAACCACCATACTCATCTACTAATGGGAATCTCCATATTTTCCACCACGATGTCCTCCACAAACTTGGACTTGCCGGAGTTGTCTTTGTAGGTCACGCGGATCTTCATTCCCATCTCAAGATCTTCGAAGACGATCGCATCATGGTTTTGTTGCTTTATCTCGGCAGACGCCATGACTCCGTTGATGTTGACGAAGAACATGACGCCGTCATGGGACGAATCGTCAAACAGGAGCGAAACGGATGTCTTCTCCGGGACCTCAACCAGGCCGATGTCAGTTGTCTTGCCTCTGTGAAGTTGACGCTGCGGAAGCCTGATGAGAGTACTCTTGGCGATGACCAAAAAGGAGTATTCGCCAGGTGCAAATGGGCCCAATCGGAAGACACCGTCGGGATTTGAGATCACACAAGTCATCATTGATCCGTCGGAGATTCGAGTCAGTTCCATCGACGGGGGATACTTGGAATTTGCGTTGAGTTTAATAATCGCGCTGCTCAGGCGCCCTTTCAACCATGCGCTCGGGAGAGAATCCTCAGAGACGAACACGACGTGTTCGACTGTCAAGGGCAGAGTGATTTTTTGAACATCAAGTACGCTGCCTGCCAAAGAAGATGATCCCACAATTCTGATTTCGCAACGATAGGGCCCAGGCTCAAGTCCAACAAAAACAACGCGCCCGTTGGCATCTGACACCCGGCTGAACGAGGGCTGTTTGTCTTGCCTCTTGTATAGATAGAGCCTCAATCCCGGCCAACCTTTGCCGTCGAGTGCGACGACCCGCGCCGATCCCAACGAAAACTCAGGCTCCAGGTGCAAGTCGACCGTGGTATCGCCATTCAATGTCTCCGTCTGGATTCTCTTCTCTTGGCACCCGCGTGCACTCGCGATGACCCAAAGAGGCAAACCTCTCGCCACGCTGGCGATCTTGTACCTGCCGGATGGCCCAATAGCGACCGTCTCCAGCAGTGATCCTGCGCCATCACGTAGTTGAACCGAACCTCTTTCAATCTTCTTCCCATCAATTCGCGTGACTTGTCCTGACAGAGCGATGCCTTGGGTAAGCGTCATTTTCATGTGGACGTCTTGAGCATCGATGATCGCGAACGCGGCATGCCCGACTAGTCCGGCGGGACTCCGCGCATGAATGACATAGTCAGATGTCATGAGAAACGGGCTTGTCCACCTGCCGCTTTTGTCTGATCGATCAATGAGAACACTCTCGGCGTCGCTTCTCAACGCGCGGCCACTTCCCAAGTTGCGAATGAGCTCGACCGTCACATCCCCAACGACTGTTCCCTGCGATTTGAAAAAAACAAGACTGGCCTTGGCGCCTGGGAGCTTCTTGAATTCAAAACGGATCTCCGTGATTTTGTCATCGGCTTCCCGAACAACTCTAGGCGCCGAAACACAGACGTACTCCTTGTGGACTGCGCGGTACTTGTCGAAAGGATAGTAGCTGCGCAAGGTAAGACGACCGTCAAGTCCTGTCACGCCGATCGTCTGAGCAGGTCCCAGGTAGGGTCGGATCCGGAGAATCCTCGCTCCAGCGATGGGCTGCCCTTCGAACAGGCTGAGAATGTCGATCCGATCGGCACATGCCACATCAACCCGCCAACCCGCGACGCCATCCACGACGCATGCTACTGCATCAGTCTTGGCGATGATCTCACCGTATTTGGGGACATGCGCCAACCACTTTCGACATGGACACATGTCAAACACAACAAACCCGTGGGCATCTGTCATACCGGTATCGGAGAATTTGCAGGCCTCGCATGCCACTCGAACAAGCTCTTCTCCAAGAGGTTGCCCACTTTCTTTCGACTTCAGAAATAGGTTGAGCTTGCGCCCAGCCACCAAGACCGGCTTACGTTGGTCGGTGAAATTGGGTGTACGGTGGACTGAAGAGTGACTCTCTTCAAAATCGCTTGTAGAGGATTCCAAAAAGTCACTGTTCGCGTTTGGCGCCTGGTAGAAAACTGCTGCCAGCCCGATGACCAGCGCCACAAGAAAAACTCCCAGCACAATTGCCTTGGACATTTTCTTTCATCCTTTCGGCTTTAAGTTTTTCTTGACATCCCTAGCACTCCGGTCCCTACAATAGCGCGGGCGTCTGCGGGGCGTGAGTCCAATCTGGGTTTGGCCCCCAGCGGCGAATCGGGTCCATACTGCGCGATTGGGCTGTTAAGAATAACCTGACGCTGTACGACAAGTGACCAGAGTCGTTCCGTCGGCAACTTATCCGACGATACAGTCGGCCCTCAACGCAGCCGCGACTGGCGATACTGTACTTGTTTCTTCGGGAACATACTTGGAAAACCTCATTTGGCCAGCAACAGAACTCAGCCTCATTGGGGCTGGAGTTGGATTGTCGATTATTGATGGCACGCAGAACGGATCATGCATTCGTTTTAACACCACTGTCAGCCATTCGATTGTCGATGGTTTTACCTTCACCAATGGGAGCGGAACATGGGCTACTAATGGAGCGGGCTTGATTCCGATGGGGGGCGCTCTTCACATCTTGCAAACAGTGGCTGGGCCTGCTGCCGTTCTTTCACCAATAATTCGCAACTGCCGATTCACGAATAACAGTGCTCAAGAGGGAGGAGCGATTTCGGTACGCTTCGCAGGAGTGACATTAGAAAACTGCAAATTTGACAATAATTCAGTTGTCACTGGTGGGCGCGGTTCATGTGGGTTCTTCCAGGCGCAACCTTGGCACACGGTGACAATGAGGGGCTGTGAGTTTGGCCAACACACACAAGCAATCGTGTGCGAATGGGACCCATCGTTTGGGAGCTCTTCCGTCGAAATTTCCGACAGTGTCTTTGAGCAAAACACAGTTCCCGAAATTCTTGCAATCTCTGGGAACGTGATCAGGCTCTTGAGGAACAAGTTCATTAACAACGTTGTGTCTTCTACAGTCGTACTTGCACTGCAGTCTCCAACTGCGGCCCAACAGCCGTTTGTGATCGAGTCCAGTGTGTTCGCGGACAATATCGGCGACAGGGTTCTTACTTCGTTGGCAGGAGCCAACGTCGGTACGGGTTTGCTTTTTGCCAACAATACCGTTGCTCGCAACACCACAACCTTAACGCCACTCTCCATGGGTGGCGGTACGCAAGTCACAGATTGCATTATCAAAGGGAACAAAGATCCGAGCGGAGTGCCCTACGCCAACCCCTTTAGCTTTCCTAGTGGCGCAAGTACGGGTTTCTTCGCGCAAAACAGCAACTTGCAAGGGATGAGTGGAAGCGGTCCTGGAATCATCAGCGTAGCAGCACTTTTTGTCGACGGCCCAAACGGGGATTACCGGCTGCGGCCGGGCTCACCCATGATCGATGCCGGCACGGTGAATCCGCTTTTTTCCCAACCCCTGACGGATGTGCGAGGCCTGCCGAGAGTGCGGGGTGGCACAGTCGACATGGGGGCTTATGAAGCGCAGAGTCTGGCGCATCACCCCGCCTCAGCGGGGCGAGTCGGCCAAAATGCTGGTGGGCCCTTTGACATCTTGACCATGAATGGCAGTAAGGGTGACATATTCCGAAGAGTCGAGATTCCGATTGGAGGTTCGGCTTCCATAGAGATGGCACAACCAGTTCATCTCGCAGCTCCTCGCCAACTTAGTGTTTTCGGCATCTTGGGCGAAGCCAACTTCGATTCCGTCATCAATGTTCCTCTTGGCATCGGCGATATGATGTTCGCGCCAGCTCCGATGCTCCCATTTCTCCACCCAAGTTTCTTTACCATGGCTTCGTCTGTTGGGCCACTTGGTTTCTACGCGCCAATCTTCCCAGCAACGCCCACGCCTTGGCTTTCGGGCCTGGGGGCTAGCCTTCCCTTCCCCTTGTTGATCACTCTGCAGGGAGTTCTTGAAGAATCCCCGGGGGTTTTCGTGCCGACAAATGCACTGATCTTTGAAGTAAAATAGCGACAGGTCTTGTCTTCTCATGGAAGGTCATTCTTGACGGCCCTAGCACGCCAGTCCCTACAAAAGCGTAAGCGTCTGCGGTGCGTGAGTACCGATCGGGGCGGGGCCCCAAAGCCAGAAATGGTGGCGAATGGACCGTACTGCGCGATTGGCCTGTCAAGCATGACCTGTACCGCAAGTAACGTCGCCTATTCATTTTTCTCTGAGGTGTCGTGACCGCTTCTTACTGATTGGCATCTGCGATACTCGTCCACCGGTAACCCTCCGACACCCCAGTTTTCGTGCTCGACTTCATCAACCACAACAACAGTTGTGGCGGGTGACTTGTCGAGTACTTCGACCAGTAGGTCGGTGACGCCCTTGATGAGAGCCGCCTTTTGTTCGGGAGTTGTTCCGCCCTCACGCGTGATCTTGATGTTGACAAAAGGCATATCACTTTCCTCCATTAGAATCGGTGGGTTCTTGCAACTCGTAGTGGAACACCTTTGAGATGATACGCCACCTTCCATCGAGGTTGATCATTGTTAAGAAGTCGATGAAGTGCTTTTCTAACATGGACGAACGCATGCGGGCCGATGCCACTGCCGGCCCGGCGAATTCAATCGATTCGAGGATGTAGCCGTAAGGCTCTTCGAGAGATTCTGGGGACTGACGAGCCTGCACTATGGGAAAGTAGGATTTCATGTCCAGGTGCAGCAAGTCGCCGCCGGAAACGGTCGCGTAGTGTGCATCCGGATGAAAAACTTCTTCAAGAATCGCCGTGTCGCCGTAATACAATCCGTCATAATAAGCGCTTAGCACTTGGGCGACATCGGCGTACTCATTGTTGATTTTCGCATTCATTCTTATGGACTCTCGGCATCAGGTTAGTTTTGACGGCTCGCTCCCTACAATAGCGCAAATATCTGCGGTGCGTGAGTACCGACCGGAGCTTGCCTCGAAACGCTGAGCAGCGACGACTGGGAGTCAGTACTGCGCGGTTGGGCTGTTAAGAATAACCTGACGCCGTAAAAAGAGTGTCTATCTTCTGCACATCAACGAGGTCATTCCACCAGGAGATTTCTCGAACCGAAACGTCGTCAAAAACCTCTCTTAGCACCTCGAGAAACTCCTCGCTTGGATAGGTCGACCAGACTGCCAAGACACCCTCGGGTTTGAGATGCCGTTGGACACATTCGAGTCCTGGGGCCGTGTAGAAAGCTGCATTCGCTGGGTCGAGCATTTCATCGGGAGCGTGGTCGACATCAATGAGGATGAGATCAACGAGTTTTTCTGAACTGGGAGGAGCGAGCAAGCGCGTGTATATGTCACCTTCCGTAAGGCGCAGTCGTTCGTCTTCACGGAGAAGCGCGGCGTCGGGGATCCAACCTTCGGACAACCACGCGATAACTTGCGGCAGCAACTCCACCACCTCGACGTCGACAACGCGACGGTCTTTTAGGGCTTCGAGGGCGGTAAAACCAAGCCCCAGCCCACCGACGAGAACCGAGAGACCCGCCCTCCCTTTGTGCAGCGCCAGAGCTTCGCTAGCCAAAGCTCGTTCCGATTCCGTGTGGTAGCTGCTCATGAGAAAGCAGTGATCGAGTGTCACTTCGGTGACGATCACCCCCGGCCGTGAAAGAAGTTCTCGCCGCCTGAGCGTAAGGAGCCCCAAAGGTGTTTCTTGATAGTCCAAGATCTCGATCTTGTTCATGTTTTTCTCGGTCGAAGGGACGTTTGTGAGCTCGTCGATTGTAGATCAACAAGGAAAGACAGATGCTGCCAAAAACTGCTAAGCTCTTCCGACAACATGGACGCAATGGGCGCCATTGCGGGCACGAACATAGAATAGGATTAAACGATGCACGATGTGATCGCAAAGAACGTGTTTTTTGTCAAAGAACACGTTGGCATGTTTAAGGCAGCCAACAACTTTGACATTCACGATCCAGACACCGGCGAGATTGTCATGGAATGCCGGGAAGAAAACCTCGGATTCTTCAGCAAGTTGCTCCGATTTACTGACTACAAGAGAATGACTCCTTTTGATGTTCAGGTCAGAACACCGGATGGCCAGCAGATCGTTCGGGTGACCAGAGGGATCTCGATCTTCCTCTCCAATGTCATGGTCTTTGACCATGACGATCAGCACATCGGTGGTTTCAAGCAGAAGTTCTTTTCTATCGGTGGTGCCTTCAAGGTCTTGGACGAAAACGACCGGCCGGTCTGTGAGCTCAAGGGGAAATGGACGGGTTGGGACTTTCGCTTCATGGCTGGCGATGTTGAGCTAGCTCATGTCACCAAGAAATGGGCTGGGATCGGCAAGGAGTTGTTTACCACAGCCGATAACTACGTCTTGGACATTGATGAGAATGTGCCCATGGACAATGGCATTCGCCAGCTCATTATTGGCGCCGTCATGTGCATTGACATGGTCTTGAAGGAGTAGATGGAGCCTGCGGGCTGTCTTCTCGAATGACCGCAAGAAAGCCAGGGGGAGCGCCCTCCCCCCGCCGACGGGACGCTTCTTGTGGGAGCATGCTCT